>DATMYS010000484.1:0-3502 GCA_035560835.1 Methanosarcina sp. | reverse complement strand
AAATTCGGATAAAAACTTGGTTAAAAACTGGTTAAAAACTTGGTTAAAAGTGTTTCGAAAGAATACTTAATAATATAAAAACCAGTACTTAAATCCAGATTAAAGCTTGAACTTATAAGGAAGGTGTTTTTACGGAGGATCTCAATCTACTCAAGAGAAAACTTGACAATATGAGCATAATTGAGCTTTCTGAGTATGTAAAGGAAAATTATCCTGAAAATGAGGAGCTCTGGGTCGGGTCCAAAAAAATAATTATTAGAAAAATTCTTAACTTCGAAAGAAACAGGATGAACGAAGAAGGTTTATAACGTAGATCGGCTTTTTCCAAGGCTTAACTTCAAATTTTTTTGAATTTTTCGTTTGGGGCTCCACATCTCGGGCATTTCCATGATTTAGGAGACTTTGAAAAGGCATATTCGGAGCTATGGATTGTGAAGAGTCACCTCGATCAGGGTTGTAAAGGTATCCGCAATTACCACATCTGTACATTTGAGTCATCCTGCTTTAATAAACCTCAGTTAGTTTCAAAATTCGTGTTTTGTATCCTTTACGTTAAAAAATATTTTGTCAAATATTCTTCCTGTTTTTCATATCCAGCCCCTAAACTGCATGGCTTCAACAACTCTGCCGACAGCAAGGGTATAAGCAGCCTGACGCATATTGACGTTGTTTTTTGAGGCGAAATCGTATACCGAACAATATGCTTCTTTCATCTTTCTCTCCAGACGATTCTGAACCTCCTCTTCTTCCCAGTGTGTACTTGATTGGTTCTGTACCATCAAAGTACGATATAATAACTCCGTCTCCATTGCAGAGGATATCTGGAATGATATGAACTCCTTTTGAATTCAGGATTGCTTCTCCTTCGACTGTAGTTGGGCCGTTAGCCATCTCGGCAAGAATCCTGGCTTTAATTTTTCCCGCGTTCTCTTCAGTTATTATGTTTTCAAGAGAAGCCGGGATCAGGATTTCAACATCTAGTTCCAGCAATTCTTCGTCAGTTAGGTTCTCTGCTCCCAAATAGTTCAACATCGAACCAGTTGAGTGCTTATGACCTGAAACGTCTTCGGGATCAAGCCCATCTGGTGAGAAAACCGCGCCTTTGCTGTCGCTGACAGCCACAACCTTGCAGCCGTACAGTTTCTTTGCAAGATAAGCTGCATGATATCCTACGTTTCCAAAACCATGAACTGCAACCCTTGAAGTTTTCAGGCTTATTCCAAGTCTTTCTGCGGCGTCCTTTATGGTGTATAAAAACCGCTTCTTGCCGTGGCGTCGTACCTGCCTGCCGAGCCTCCAAGGCTTGTAGGCTTGCCTGTAATGGAACCAAACACGTTCTTGCCTGCGAGTTTCGAGTATTCGTCCATCATCCAGGCCATAACCTGCGGATTTGTATAAACATCAGGGGCAGG
Source organism: Methanosarcina sp. (assembly GCA_035560835.1). GTDB lineage: Archaea > Halobacteriota > Methanosarcinia > Methanosarcinales > Methanosarcinaceae > Methanosarcina. The sequence continues at coordinate 2,090 of DATMYS010000484.1, read as the reverse complement.
GATATCCCTGTCCGGGCCTATTATCTGGTAAATCCCACGGATGTAAGCCCTGCTCAGGCGCTCTATTTCCCGATGTGAAAGTTTTTTTGGGTTACAAATAACCCCACCTTTTGCTCCTCCTAGAGGCAACTTATGAAGGGCACATTTCCAGGTCATAAGGGCTGCAAGGGCTCTCGTTGTTTCCATAGTACCTTCGGGATGGAAACGTACACCTCCTTTTGTAGGGCCCAGAGCCTCATTATACTGCATCCTGAAACCTTTAAAAATTTTTATAGGACCGTCAGCCATTTGGACAGGCAGGGAAACATAGAGTTCTCTCATAGGCACTTCCAGGAACGCTTCCATATCAGGCGTGAGCTTAAGGCCTGCAGCACAGGTACACAGGTCCTGCTTAACATCTTCAAGAAGCTTAGAATGAGCACCCACAGTTACCCCCTTTTAAAATGATGGGCTCCCGAAGGTTAAATACCTGCTGGAAACCTGACTTTTCCGCACCTTGCCATTTAAAAGGCAGCAAAAGCCTCAAATCTTTCGGTTCCTTCCAACTGGAACCAGTAAAATAAAAAAGCCTTAATTTAAGGGGCTGCAGGTATGTCAAAAAAGTGTTCTCAGGAATGTTCCAAAAGCTTTCATAAGTCTTAAGGAATTTCCTGAGAACATGAGCTTTCTCAGAAGGATAGAAGGATGGTCCATGTCCCCGTACTCGGTAATCGTGTCGAGAATCGAAGGGGTGTTTAACGAACCTATAAGGTCATTGAACTGCCTGTCTTCCAGCTTCCCGATGTAGTCATGAATTTTCATGCCTATTTCAAGCTCTCTTCCAAGGCCCTTTCGCCAGAGCTGGTCATATTGGGAAAGCCGCTTTGCCGAGGTATCTCCCTCAAGGGCAGCCTGTGCAGCAACCTTTCCAGCGATTTTTGCCGCAAAGGCCCCTGTGTAGACTCCCCCTCCCGATGTAGGTTTTATCTGCCCTGCCGCATCGCCAACCAGCAGAATCCCATCTGACACCGTTTTTTCCTGCGGGCCTATCGGGATTCCCCCCACTACAAAATCAAGCATACCTCCTGAGTATCTCGCTTTTACATGAGGGTTGGAGCGGAGGAATTTTTCAAGATAGGAAAGAGGAGAGCTCTCTTTCTGATCGCTTTTCCAGGCAAGCCCAGGTTCAAGGGCAAGCGCAATTCTTGAAATTTTTTCATTAATAGGTACGGTCCAGGCAAAAAAGCCGGGAGCAACAGAACCTGGGAAAAGTTCAACAAAGTCGCTGTCATCCGAAGCATAAGGGGCTTCTATCTGAATACCCGGAAGTATGCGGGCAGGTTTTTCAAGCCCTGCATAGCTAGCTATCCGGCTTTTTACGCCGTCTGCTCCTATCACAGCGGATGCGCAGATTGTTTCTGGCCTGCCGTTTTTCAGCACCTTGAGTTTTACCTGAGAATTTTGCTTTCCTTCTTTCTCGGTTTCCGGATTCTTTTTTTCGATTCCCACAGCCCTTGTCCTTAGAGAAAGTTCCACACCTTCTTCCACAGCCATTACTGCAAGGGTGCGGTCAAAGTTTTTCCGCGAGACTACATATGCTTTGGTCTGTTTTCCATCGATTGGCAGGCACTGCCCGTCTGGAGCATGTACAAAGGCCCCGCGTACGGAATTGAACACAAACTCGTCCGAAGGCTTAAGCTCGCACTCTGCAACTGCTCTGGTACTCAAAAGTCCGGTACAGCTTACAGGTGACCCTATGAAAGCATGCTCTTCAAGCAGGAGAACCTTTGCCCCATTTAGGGCTGCATAGCGAGCTGCAGTGGATCCCACAGGCCCGGCTCCAACTACAACGACATCGTATTTCATACTTGTTAACCTCGAGAACAAGCTCTTACAATAGCAGGAAGCTTAATATACTAATAATTCGTAGCTGTAATTAAAATTACAATATTTATATATAGACACTATTATTTTGGATACAGTGATACTGGTGTCGTGTTAATCCTCAAGGATTCAGTAATTAAGAGTAATTTTATAATCGATTTTGTACGACATTTTGCTGTTTACACGACACTAGATGCAGTGACATTTATTTTATACATGTGAGCTTC
>DATMYS010000483.1:0-8832 GCA_035560835.1 Methanosarcina sp. | reverse complement strand
AAACAAGTTTACTTGATTTGCATCCGCAGGAGAAAAATAACGGCCAATTTATACGAATTATAAAAGTAAGTTTTAAACATAAATGTTCGAGCAGAAGGTGTGGTAAAAATGGAAAAGAAAAGTGTCTTGATCCTGGGAACTGCCTCCCATGTTGGGAAAAGTTCAGTCGTTACTGCCATATGCAGAATCCTTTCAAGGGAATACAGGGTTGCCCCCTTCAAGGCTCAGAACATGAGCCTGAATTCCTGGATTACAAAAGATGGAAAGGAAATTGGAATTGCCCAGGCAATCCAGGCAAAAGCCGCAGGCACAGAGCCCACTGCCGATATGAATCCTGTTCTTCTAAAACCAAAAGGAGACTGCGTTTCCCAGATAATCCTGCTGGGAGAACCTTATGCTGACAGGAGCGCAGGCCAGTACTATGAGTCCATTGCAGAAATGAATGAAGTCCTTGAAGGAGCTCTCAAAAGGCTCTGCAAGGAACATGACATTATTGTCATGGAAGGAGCGGGAGGGGCTGCCGAGATTAACCTCTACGAAAGGGATATTGTAAATATCGGCACTGCAAGGCTCACACAGGCTCCCATAATCCTTGTTGGAGATATAGAGAGGGGAGGCGTTTTTGCAAGTCTTTACGGCACAGTTTCACTTCTTCCAGAAGATGTGCGGAAAAACGTCAAAGGATTTATAATCAATAAGTTCAGAGGCGATCTGGAAATCCTGAAGCCAGGCCTGAAGCAACTTGAAGAAAAGACCGCCATTCCGGTACTTGGAGTCCTTCCTTATTTCAAGCTTAACATTCCTTCTGAGGATTCGGTCTCACTTGAGGATAAAGAATCCGAAAGAAACGAAAAAGAAATTGAAATCGCAGTTATTCGCCTGCCGAGGATCTCAAACTTTACGGACTTCGAGCCCCTGGAAGGATCTGCTAAAATCCGCTATGTGGAGCTTGATGAAGACCTCGGTACTCCAGATGCGATCATGATTCCGGGCACAAAGAATACGGTTAACGACCTGCTCGACCTTAAGGCAAGCGGTATGGCCGGGAAAATCCAGGCCTTTAAGGGAAAAATCCCGATTTTCGGAATCTGTGGCGGATACCAGATGCTTGGCAAGACAATATCTGATTCCGGAGTTGAAAATGGAGTCGAAGCCGAATTCGAAGGTCTGGGACTTCTGGATATAGGGACAAAGTTCGGAGAATACAAAAAAAGAACAATCCAGGTCACGAAAAAGGTGAATGCTTACGGCCCGATACTATCTCCAATAGATGGAGAGGAAATAAAAGGATATGAAATCCACATGGGCATAACCGACTCTTACCGTAACATCTTCGGGAACGATGGAGCAATAGATGAAGCTGGCCTGGTAATTGGTACTTACCTGCATGGGCTCTTTGATAATAAAAATATAAGAGATGCTCTTATGAGATACCTCTACGAGAAAAAAGGGCGTGAGTACAGGCCTGAAAATATCGTGACCGAAAATGATGCCTACGAAGAACTTGCAAATGTAGTTGAGCAGAACCTTGACATGGAAAAAGTCTACGAAATAATAGGGATCTGAAAAATAAATATTTAAAAAATAAGTATCTGAGAATTGCAGGCATCAGAATCTTCAGGTGTACAAGGTAGAACACCTGATTAAACTTTTTTTCTGGAAAGTATTGAGCGCAGATAAAGTATTGAGTGTAAAAAAGGTATTGGGCGGTTTCAGGAGAACATTGAGAATAGGTCGGAACTAAAAACTTGGAATATTTGGGGACAAAGTATAGTATTCGTAGAGGGTATAACCGGCCTCCAGAAACCACTCAATAATATAATGGTTTATTGCCAATTATTTATGCATTGTGAACTTGTTCTATTATATTTTCGAATTTAAAGAGTTATGCTAAACTCCTCTCATTCATAAACAGGAATAACTATCCGTACCCAACTTGTTTTCTTTTTTAACTTTGAATGGTTCTAACTAACTATACTACAGGCCATCGTGTAAAGGAATTTCCCATTCTGGCTTTACAACCACGAAAAAGAAGTAAAGTGCGGGAAAAATAGATACGTCTTTCCTATGTTCACCGCTCTTGACCGGCACCAGCTCTGGCCTTAACCCGCTACAACCTCTGTAGCGACGAGATACAACGGAGACGCAACAACCTTAACTCTTAAAATTAGTCCGCTTGCCGGGCGGAAAGCAATGTCTTACCTAAAATTGCCTCTTCGTTGCGCTACTTGGCCACGCCTTCATGATGTTTTCGCTCAAGCCCTTTTCAAAAAAAGGCTTCGTGCTCCCGAAGCGAAATTCGGGTTTCAGAACATAAGAACTTGCTTGCCGAGCTCTTTACTGACAGCCCTCTCATAAACCAGGTGCGCGCTTGCAACATCCTGAATGGCAAGTCCTGTTGAATCGAAGATTGTAATTTCCTCATCACTTGTCCTGCCGGGTTTCAGGCCGACAATTACTTCACCGAGTTCTGCATGGATATCATTTTCCGAAATGTAGTGCTTGGATAGAGGAACGTTTACTTCTCCAGAGTGAAGGGCCTGGACAATATCATCCACAATTATCTTGGACCGAATCAAAAGTTCGGGATCAAGTTCTTCTTTTCCTACTGCATCAGCCCCTATTGCGTTTATGTGAGTGCCTTCCTTGATCCACTGGGCCTTTACAATGGGTTTTCTGGTAGGAGTGGTCGTAACAAGGATATCGCACTCGCAGACCTTCTCAATATTTTCTTCGTAACGGATTTCACAGGGGGTAATATCTGCCATTTCCCGGATAAATTTCTCAGAGCTCTCCTTTGTCCTGGAAGTGACCCTTACCAGTTCAGGCTCAAAAACCTCGCAGAGGGCCTCGAGCTGAGTTTTTGCCTGGTTTCCGGCCCCAACAAAGCCTATAACCTTTGAATCCTTTCTTGCAAGGTATTTTGCGGCAATCCCTCCTGCAGCCCCGGTCCGGACATCAGTCAGGTAAGTTCCGTCCATAATTGCTATAGGAGCGCCTGTTTCCGGGGAAATAAGGACAATAAGTGCCATTACCGTGGGAAGCCCACGATCCGGGTTTCCAGGATGGACGTTCACAATTTTCACGCCAGTAATATTCTCCTCTTCAAGATATGCAGGCATTGTCCGTAAATCCCCATTATACGCCGTATAGTAAAGATAGGACTTGGGAGGCATCTGGACCCTGCCAAGCCCATGCTGTCTGAAAGCCCTTTCTACGACCTGCATATCAGAACTCATATCCATGACACTTATTACTTCTTCCTGAGCCAGCCATAATATTTCCATAATAAACCCTCCAGCCGGAACCGTGAGCTGGCCCACAGCTGAACACCAAGATAAAATTGAATAGAACCGATAAAACCAAAGAGGCAAACCGACGGTCTGAGATCACATTATTATTTTTATTTCCGCAAATATGTATATATAACATATATCTTCACTCATTTAAAGAACTTCCTTCCTAAAAGGAGAAAACCATTAATGAGAGATACGCATGTAAGTTCAACCGATCTTTCCGGCTCCTGTCTGAAAGAGGAACTACTCAAAGAAAAGTTACTCAAACCTGCGCGGGATATCCGAAGCATACTCCGATGGGGTTACCCGAAGTTTGCGACCATCCACTTTGTGGCTGACCACTTCCAGCTCAGCCTGGAAGAACGACACATTCTCACAAGAGTGATTATGCCGCCGGACAGGATAGTTTCCAGGATAAATAAAAAAGCGGCCTGTACAGGCGTAAAAGATAGGGATCTTCTCCTTGACGGGTACAATGTCCTGCTGAGTGTGGACAGCCTGCTAAAAAAAGAACCCATGTGGTTCTGTGATGACGGGTATATAAGAGATACCCGCTACTATTTCAGCAAAGCAAAACAGGCCGAAGATGTCGAGGAGGCCCTCAATGCAGTACTCAAGTTTCTTTCCGAAACAGGTCCAAAATCAGTCATTTTTCTTCTTGATGCCCAGATCAGCAGAAGCGGGGAGCTTGCAGGTTTCATCCGCCACAAAATGAAGGAATATGGAATTTCAGGTGAGGCAAAAACCTCAAAAATTGCGGATTTCGAGCTGAAAACGGAAGGAGGAAATTTGGAAAAGAAGATAGTTTTGGCAACTTCCGATGGAATTGTTATAGATTCGGTCTGGGAGATACTCGATATCCCCGCCTGCCTGATGGAAAAAATGGGAATTGAACCGATCAGACTATATTAATCGGTGATCAGGCGCTCCGTTTAAAGAACTCTGCCTGCCTGTAAATTTCTTCGGCGGCTGCGTACTGCCCTTTTTCTTTTAGCAAATCCGCGTACCCATTCAGGGTCCCGAAATGCCCGGGGTCAAGCTCAAGGGCTTTTTTGTACTGTACCTCAGCTTCGTGCCTGTGCCCGAACCTGGCAAGCAGCCTGGCGTATTCACAATGAGCTTCAACATCCTCAGGGTTCAGTTTAAGAGCAATCCTGAAGTGTACTCTTGCCCCGTGAATAAAACCATGTTCTGCAAGCAAACGGGCATAGAAAATGTGCGGGCGCGGGTCATCAGGATCAGCTTTGAGGGCTACTATGTAATACTTCTCGGCATCAAGAGGTTCTCCATTTTCTTCAAGGAGACGGGCATAGCGAAAATTAGATTCCACGTGGCCAGGCTCAAGCTCAAGAGCTCGAGTATAATAGTAACTTGCTTCGGTCTTTTGCCCGCGTTTGGAAAGCAGAATCCCATACCCGCAGTGAGCGCTCACATTCTCCCGGTCAAGAATCAAAGCTCGGCTATATACTTCTTCGGCTTCGTCCAGCTTTTTGAGCCTGTAAAGCAGGCAGCCATAGTTGCAAAGCGTACCTACGTGGAAGGGATTAAATTCCAGAGCCTTTTCGTATTGAGCCCGTGAAGCTTCGCTTTTTCCCTCCCTCGCCAGAACTGTTCCATACCCGCAAAGCGCTTCAACATTCTGTGGGTTCTGCTGGAGCATTTCTTTGAATTCCCGTACAGCAAGTTCATCAAATCCCAGCAGAAAAGCTGTTTTTCCTGCATCCATAAGAGCTTCTTCCCGGGCTTTTCCTGAGAATAGCAATGCACAAGCTCTGGAAATTACATATTTCTCCCTGTACATCGAATCTTTATCAAAAATAGATGAAAGTTTCAGCAGGATTTCCTGGGAAAGCGAATGCTCGCCTGAGAAGGAAACGACAAACTCAATTACCTTATCGAAGTCACAGTTTTCAGCTGTAACCTGTTCGATTACATGAAAAACCAGCTTGTCTACAGCATCAATCTCCATGTCTAAAAACCTCCTGAAATTTATATCTAAAGAGATTTTATTCGGCTGGATATAAATAGTTGGCTGTCTTACTGCCTTAGTAAAATAAGAAAGATGGCCTTTATAAAATATGGTTTATAAAGTATTGAAAGTACTCAATAACCCTAAGTTTAGAAAAATTGAGAAATCGAAAAGAGAGGATGAGATAGAACCGAAAAAAGAGGATGAGATAGAAATGAAAAGAAAGGATAAGATAGGCTATTTCTTCTGGAGTTTTAACCTTCCTGTTCATTCAGACTACTTCTGCCTCTCTATTTGAACTATTTTCTTCCCTTCTGTTCAGGCCCTTTTTACATGTAAACTGTACCGCGCTTCTACATCATATGTACCCTGAAGTTCTTTTTCAGTCAGGATTCCTTTTTCGATCAGTCTGCTGAGAGTCTTCCGATCAACTGACTCGACTATATCCCAGAGATCTTTCTTCATAAGGTAGGGTTTTAACCTGTTGATACGCCAGAGTCTCCATTCAACCTTCTGCCTCCTGAGTTCCACATCCCCAACTCTCAATACATCGATATCTTTTTCCGCCAGGGTATTGAGTATACGAGTTCTCAACTCCTCTCTGCGCTTTTCCAGAACTGAGATTGCAGAGATAACATCATCATATTCAAGCACAACATCTGTAAGATCCATGTCTTCAGGATCCTGCTCATTGATATCAAGTTCCATACATCTGCCTCCCGTCTATATGCTGGATAAAGATTTTTATAAATAGATTTAACTTATGAATTTTTAATTGTCTGAACTTTTTGTTCTCTGAACCTAGTTGCCTGAACTTCTTATTGTCTGCCTAGTGCTTCGATTCCAAAATCAATTCTTTATTTTCTTGAAAAATCCATGATCTTCGGATCTATTCAAGAGTCAAGTTTTATGAACCTACTTCGGAATCACAGTACTAGTTGCCTAAGTTGCATGAATTTTTAGTTTCTTGAACTTTTAATTGCCTGAACTATTGAGTTTATCATACTTGATTTTAGGCTTTGACACTATAAGCCGGTATTCACAAAAAAATTAAGATTTGGTAGTGTAAGAGTGCTAGAAGGATTTCTCCTTGAGGCCTGGAAATGTTTATCGCATAAAAATTCACTTTATATAAAGAACGTTTTCATATTAGCTTCCCTAAGAAAGCCATGTGAAAATTTCAGATTGGTTCCTCAAGAGGGCCTCGAGTAGAGGTGAGCCCGTGGTATCAGGAAAAGTCTCCAGGAAAATTGCCGCAAAAAAAGAATTGCTTCTTCTTCTCCCTAGAATAGACCGCGTTTTGGAGGCGGAACCTGCCGTGCTTCGAATTGACTCCGAGCCAATAATGGTTGTCGGGGATATTCACGGGGACCTTCAGGCACTTGAATTCATACTCAGAAAAAGGCAAGAAATGAATTGTAAGAACATTCTTTTTCTCGGGGATTATGTAGACAGAGGGCCGCAAGGTGCCGAAGTCCTTACAGAGCTTTTCCGGTTGAAGCTTGAAGATCCTGAGCACATATTTCTTCTACGGGGAAACCACGAAACTGTGGATATGAACCTCTACTACGGTTTTTTTGAGGAAATCGGCTGGGATCAGGGATTTCTCTTGATGATCAGCCGGACATATGAGAAAATGCCGATAGCAGCTGTACTTTCGGGGCGTACGTTTTGCGTACATGGTGGGATTAACGGAACCGGCAGCATTGAGGGTATCAGAAAGGAAGAAGCCTTTTCTTTTCCCCATCTCTGGAATGATCCTTCGAAACGCCCAGGACTTACCGCTTCAATCCGAGGATCGACTGTAAGAGAGTTCGGCCCAGATATCGTAGACGGCTTTTTACAGACAAATAACCTGAAAAGAATTATAAGAGGCCATACAGCCCTTGAGAAAGGATACAGGTGGTGGTTTGATGGAAAACTGCTCTCCCTTTTTTCGTGCCCTGACTATGTAGGACTAGGGAATGCGGCAGCTTTTGCGTTATTTGAAAAAGAAGAGATTAAACTGTTCGTCTTCGGAAACCAGCAGGAATAAGAGAAAGCTTACCCGAAGGAAAGACCACCTGGAGAGAAGGCTTACTCCTGTTGAACCGTTACTTCTCCTAAAAACTCTATTGTAGTGTGTTCCGAATATGTCAGTCTATATTCAGAGGATCAATCAAAAGTAGAAAAGAAAATGCCGGGGTTGGATGCTGTTTTGATTAGAAAACAAACTAGGGAAAAGGTCAAGTAAGTTCCGGACTTTTCTTTTAGTCCAGAATAATCCAGGTTTCGGTCATTTTGCTTCCTATATCCGGATCGAGTTGCATGGCCTTCATATATTCCTTTTTGGCTTCGTCAAAGCGCCCCATCTTTCTCATAAGAAGGCCGTAACTATAGTGAATAGGGGGATAATAGGGATTCAGGACAAGAGCTTTTTCATACTGGTCCTTAGCTTCGTCAAAGCGCCCGATCTCCGAAAGAAGGTTTCCATAACTGTAATGTCCTTCGGCACTCTCTGGGTCCAGACTGAGCGCTTTCTTGTATTCCATTTCAGCTTCATATCTCCTCCCAAAGCGGGCCAGAAGATTTGCATAATTGGAATGGACTTTTGCATCGTTCTGATCAAGGGCAAGAGCTTCCATGTAATTCGCTTCGGCTTCCGAAACCCTGCCTTCTCTTGCAAGGAGATTTCCGTAATTAAAAAGAGTCCGCCTGTGTCTCGGGTTAAGAGAAAGAGCTTTTCTGTACTCAACCTCGGCTTCTGAGCAGCGTCCCAGGAAAGAAAGTAAAACTCCGAAGTTGTGATGGAGGCTTGGGTCTTCAGGATCCAGTTCTATTGCAAGTCTGTATTCCTTTTCCGCGTCCCTGAGCCTTCCCAGCTCAAAAAGCAGGTTTGCGTATCCGCCTCTGGCAGGGACATAGTCAGGATCCGCCGTAAGCGCTTTTGAGTAGCGTTCTTCGGCTTCCCTTACATACCCGTACTCGGTCAGGAGGCAAGCGTATCCTGTATTCGCTCTTGCATGTTCTGGAGAAGCTTCAAGTACTTTTTTATACTCTAGATCAGCAGCTCCTGTCCTTCCAAGTTCTAAAAGAAGTTCGGCATAGGCACACCTTACATCTCCATTTTCTGGATTTTCTTTTAGAGCTTCCAGATAGCTTGCCTCAGCTTCAAGGGAAAAGCCCAGAATATGCGCTGCAGTTCCCAGCGCAAAACAGGCTTCTTCACGGAGCTTTCCGGAAGCGCGTATGAAACAGGCTTTTGCGAAAACATATTCTTCCATAGCCATTTTCTGCTGCTTACAGGCGTTAGAAAGGTCGAGCAAGTCATTGGGGGAAAACGACTTTTTTTCCACAAGATCCAGGGCGAAATCAACTGCAGAACACAGATTTTTCGGCTCGGATCCTATAGTTCCAATAACATTATATACAAAGTCACCAATTGCATCAAAGTCCATATATCCGGCACCTCAGAAAAACAAACACTTTTTTTAGGGGATAGGTGAAACTATCTGTGTAACATCCGGAGTATATTTTACGTTTTATAGAATATATTAGTGTGCTAGTATTGCGTACAATCTTTAGTAT
>DATMYS010000482.1:0-2279 GCA_035560835.1 Methanosarcina sp. | reverse complement strand
GTCTTGAAAAATTTGAAATCAACATAAATGATGTACTCAAGGAAATAGAAAGAGATCATATGGATATTTCAAACTTGACATTTCTTCAAAGAAGGCTCTAATAAGTTTTTGACAAGTTGTATAGTTTTTTACAAAGCCTTTTTCCTTCTCATCTTCTTTACATTAGAGATAGGAGTTAAAACTCCAGAAGATCGGGTAAAAGATATCTGTGAACTGGTTCTCAAAAGTGGTGAATATCCTACATTTCGCAGTATTTTTTAGAAAATCAACATTTTTTTCCGATAGCGTTTTTTGAAACTCCTCAAATAATAAAGCCAAATTGACATTTTGCTGAAAATTGAATACAGTCTTTTTTGGTCTCTGAACACACCATCTAACCATTTTTAACTCCTTTACAGAAAGCTAATAAATTGACGTTAAGATTAAAATCAATAGCGGAAAAAATGAATATCCGGAAAATACTGCGGAAAGTGGGAATATGGCCGAATTCTAGGATTACTGACAGACTGTACTTCATGCATTGCATATTTTACAATTGCAAGAGTAATAAAAGTCTTAAAATTAAAAGACCTTAATAAGAATTCAATTTTCTTTTTCAACACCCAGGGAACCTGCATAACATATGACAAACGTACTGACTCTAACACCAGGAACATTTCTCCAGAGTAGTTTTGATAAAGTCGGCGATGGCCGGAAATACGAAGAAGTAGAGCTCAAAACAACAGGAACGAAGACAACATTTACGGCCAAAACTCCTATTCAACTACATCCTGGCACGACCATAAGCGGAGATGAAAAAGCAATCATTCAGCTAATACCATATGCTTCGACGTGCCTCTGGAAGCCGCAGGTACCAGTTTTCAGTTTTTCTGGTGAAAATTATCTGTTTGAAGGATTCACGTTTGATGGGCTGGCTGATAAGCAGAGTGTACTTCATGGGAAAGGTTACCATAACCTATTTGGAGGAAACAGGGCTTCAAAAGTCAAAATCCGGAACGTGAAAATTCAAAATTCAATGGGTGATGGTGTCAGGATTCTGGACTCCAGAGATGTAACCTTTGTTGGAAACAAAATATACGGCGTCGGACATGATGGTTTCTATTGTGAAAGGTGTGTTGACGTAGAAGCTTCAGGAAATGAGATCTATACAAGGATCAATTCAGGCCTGCGCTCTAAAGGTTCCAGGAATGTGATTTTCCAAGACAATACAATAAAAAGCACTGCGAAGTACAAACCTCGTACAGGTCCAGGCATTCAGGTTGAAAACTCCAGGGCAAACGAAACTACATCGAATGTCCGGATACTCAACAACGTTATTGAAGGGTGCCAGGGTCCGGGAATCTGGGCGGCTGGTCATACTGCACCTGCCTTAGATGCAGCAACCGGACTTACAATTAAAGGAAATACTATAACAAACTGTGGGCAGATGCCTGTATTTGACTACAAAGAAACTGCTGATAGACTTTCAGCCGTTGCTGGAATATGCCTGGATGGGTGGACAGAGGTAAACATTCAGGAAAATGTCCTGGATGGTGACTGTAACGGTATTCGAATAGGGACCTACATAACTACTTCTGCAGGGTCTGGATATGTTGTGCGTCTTACAACCAATGAAATAAAGAATACTGTGGCTCCTTTTAATAGGAATGCGTATGCAGGATATGCAATCGCTGTTACGGTACCTGATAAATTCAATGTTATAAGTGAAGGAAACACGTTCAGTGGAAACTTAAAAGATGTCTTTGGAATTTAATTAAAAATAGATTTTCAATGGGCTATTGAAATCCCTGAGATTACAAAACCAATTAAGGAAATTACTGCTGAGTATCTTTGTAATAACGTATCTAATTTCGATTGTTTTAGCTCATCCAATCTTCGAGAATATTCTTCATACATCTCATTGTTGTCTTTGGAAAACTCATGTATTAAAATTTGTATTTCATCCAAACGGCCTAGAATATTATTATTAAAACCATTTATCTTTTCAGCCTGGAAGGAATCTAATTTTTCGATCGAGAGCGTATTTAGGCCTTCTCTCTTACTTAGTTTTTCCAGTTCCTCTTTCATGGTTTCGAGATCTGATATAACATCAGCTGAGTTCAGTTTGATTTTGGAAATATCAAAGCTTATGCAACTCAATTTATCTTTAATGCAAATAATTTCACTGAAGACGAAGCCAAATTTTTGGTCTAATTCTTGCTCATAGACCACTTTCATTGTAGGCATAATAGAGATAATAAGAGGCAAATCCTGGTATTTCTCAGGAGATATTACTTTAT
>DATMYS010000481.1:0-2375 GCA_035560835.1 Methanosarcina sp. | reverse complement strand
TAATTTATTTATAAGATTGAGGAAATTAGCTCTTAATACTTCTCTGGTAGAATCCGAAAGATCATCGAGTCTATCCAGAGTTTCCAGAGCTTTTTCAAAGTAGGATTTAGCAAGGGCAGGGTCTTTTTCGACATAGACTCCTCCCATGTAAACATACAGGTAAAGGAAGTCATCATATTTTTCAGTAAGCTTTCTGTACAGGTCCTGGATTTTATCAAATTCGCCTTTTTCGGACAGATCTGAGATATAGAGGCCTACGAGTTCATAGAATTCAGGGCCGTTTTCCAGCAGGAAATCAAATTTTTCGTCCTCTGGCATTGAGAGAAACTTTTTTTCCATTTCAGCTACCAGTTCTTCTTCGGAAAGTCCTTCTCTTCCCTCTGCTCCGTAGTTTTCTACAAATTCGAAATAATCTTCCTCATCTCCTTTCATAAGCATGAGATCTGCATGTTTGCTGGACAGGCCTACTTTGGCAGCAAACTTTTTGATACTTTTTTCGTACTCTTCACTCTCTTTTTCGGTGAAAAGCCCCATGGCATAAGTCGCCCATTTCATGTACGCCTGTTCGTCTTCCATCCATGACCTGTTAGCGATAACTTCCAGAACGTAGTCAATTGCCAGTTTGAATTCTTGATGGCTTATTGGTTCATCTTCAAGAAGCTCTATCAGGTTTTCAATTATTTCTATCTCAAGGCCCTGCTTAAAAAAAGAGATTTCTTTATTGTAGTTATTTTTGATGTTATTTAATGCTGCTACTGCATCTTTGTCCTTTATTTTTCGGTCATTTTCATAAAAATACCTTGCAATTGAGTATTCAATAGTTCCCAGATAATCGCCGTATTTGTACTCCTTTCCTTGCAGGCTTTTCATTTTCTTTGTTTCCGGAGTATCGGGTTTTAGATATCGGGAAAGCGAGTAATCTCCCCCATCAGTGAATTTGTTCCCAGTATCAGGACTCATAGCAATGTCCTCGTTTATCCATAATTTTATATTTTTCTTAATATTCATTGTAGCAGCATGTGTTTAAACCTAGTTTTTAAGCTTCGTTTGTAAGTTTAGTTTTTCCTTACTTTCAGTGGGAACCTTCCATAGCTCAAAGATTTCAGATTCTACTAACTTGAATTAAATTTCATACCCTAACCCTGCCAGATTCTCTTTTATCTTCTTCTCCAGCTCTTCAGATTTCCTGAACTGCTCCGAAAGTTCAGCAGTCAGTCTCTCCATTTTCTCTTCAAACTCCTCGTCATCATCCTCGACTTCTTCAAAACCCACATAACGGCCAGGGGTGAGTGTATAATCGTGTTTCTTAATTTCATCAAGAGTTGCAGCCTTACAGAAACCGGCTACGTCATCGTATTTCCCACTCTCAACCTTTTCTCCACGCCAGGCGTGGTAGGTGTCAGCAATCCTCTGGATTTCTTCCTCGGTAATTTCGCGGTGAGTACGGTCCCGCAAAACTCCCATATTTCTTGCATCGATAAATAGGACTTCGCCGCGCCTGTCACGAAAACCGCTGTTCTGCTTGTCACGAGCCAGGAACCAGAGGCTTTCTCTTATCTCTTAGAATATCTTTTTCGTTTAAAGGAAGAAAGTGTTTAAGAAGCCTGTTTCCCTATGGTTTCAAGGTTCGACTCAGGACGGATAAACTCATGATGTCTTCCGATAGCCCCAAATCTTCAAAGATATATCAACAATCAGGTCAGTCAGGGCTTCCTCGCTTATGAAAGGTATACTGTAGAGGTAGATTATACTGAAGAGGAGAATGCTTTTTACCGTGATTCCCCAGTAGATAAGAACTTCCAGAGGGTCTTTATCGCCGATCTCGACGCCATTGAAGCGGCAAAAAAATTCGGATGCGGCTTTATAATATGCAATATCTGTTTTTTTGATTTCGTCCATGATTTCACTATCGAGCAGTGAGGTCATGATCAATGCCTTTATCAAAGAACTGTTATCTTTGTAGAATTGTAGCATATTTTTTAGTACATCTCTTATGTAGCCAGGAAAATCATCAAAATTAACAGTCTCCGGCTGCTTTATCCTCAATAGCTCGTCCGTATACTGATAACTAATTTCCATAAGGATATCATACTTGCCTCCCGGGAAATATTTATAAATCAGTCCTATACTCACACCTGCAGCCTCAGCTATGTCCCGGATAGTCACATTTTCATAACCATTTGTCTCTATCAGCATGCACATGGCATCCTGAATGGAGATAATTTTTGCTTTTTTGTCCCGTTTTGTGCTCTTTCGATCTTCTTGAACAGTTTTTTTATCCTGCATCTGATATCTCCTAAGTGAACAACGTTCAAAACCTTTATTAATAAGTTGTATGCATTAATCCCTTAAGTGAACAATGTTCAAAACTATTA
>DATMYS010000480.1:0-8013 GCA_035560835.1 Methanosarcina sp. | reverse complement strand
CTCAGATATCCTCTGAAAATATTTGATTCAAGAAGAAATACTGAAAAAGAAATAAAATTTTACAAAGAGATAATTGCAGAGTTTAAAGAGCTAATAAGCAAATAGAAAGAGTTCAGATCTGTAAGGTCAATCATAGAGGATGTATTCAAATTGGCGAAGAAAGCATACTCTATGGAGGATTTGCACAGATATACGAGGAGTTCTGTCCAAAAATACTGTTCTTTAGCTGTACTTTTAGTAGGGATGACTGTAAATTACGGCATTAAAGAGAGAAAGGAATTACAAGCCTTCTCTGAATGAAGAAATAAGGAGGGGGCTATTAAATATTGGATGGCGAAGGAAAATAAATGACAAATAAGAAAAAATTGCATTTAATACCTTTAGCATTATTAGTATTGTTTTTTTTAATTCTCGCCTCATGTGTGGCATCAGCTGGAACAGAAATTCGGCTCACGTATGGCGGCGCACCATTAACTGATTCCACAGCAATCTACGGAAATATAGTTACATGGTCAGAAACTGCTGGGAATGGTGTACATGTATACGATTTAGCAGCTGGAAAAGAAATAATGAATGTAGGAACTTCATGGGGAGGTAAAATTCCTATATATGGCAATAAGATCGTATGGGCTGACATGGATGAAAACGTTATGCTGTATGATGTTTCTACCAATAACTGGAATACGATATCATCGGATGGGAGTTCTCTTGATATTTACGGAGACTACGTAGTATATACTAATAACTATTTTAGTCAAAATCGCCAAAGCGGTATTT
Source organism: Methanosarcina sp. (assembly GCA_035560835.1). Classification (GTDB taxonomy): domain Archaea; phylum Halobacteriota; class Methanosarcinia; order Methanosarcinales; family Methanosarcinaceae; genus Methanosarcina. The sequence continues at coordinate 7,236 of DATMYS010000480.1, read as the reverse complement.
ATCTGTACGATCTCAATACCCACAATGAAACTAAAATCGCCGCTGTTCACAGCTATCCTGCCATATATGATAGAAAAGTTGTATGGTCTCAAGCTAACAGTAGCGGTGGTTATGACATCTGCATATATGATATATCTACTCACCAAACAAGCACAATAAGAACTACAAATAGTTCAAGCTTCGAGTCACAAGAACTTGACATCTACGGAAATGTCGTAGTATGGACAGAATCGCACAATGTGTATATGTATGATATGGCTTCCGACAAAATAACTCAGGTTACCAATAGTGAAAATGCACATCAGCCTGCAATCTATAGCAAGCGGATAGTATATGCAGTAGGTAAACTCTATAGTGGTGACATCTATACGTATGACATATCTACTGCCAAAACAACCCGCATAACAACCAGCACCAGAGCATTTAGTCCATCTATCTATGACGATAAAATAGTATATGTAGATAGTAGAGATTCGGAATATGGTGATGCAAGAGACATTTATCTATATGATCTCTCATCAACAGTACAAAATCCGCCTGTAGCTGGATTTACTGCAAATGTAACTTCTGAAACTGTACCTTTAGTTGTGCGATTCACTGATACCAGCACTGGTGGAGTACCAACTTCATGGCTATGGGATTTTGGCGATGGTGTCAATTCAAAACACGCTATCAACGCAACCCACACGTTTACGAAGCCGGGGGCATACAACGTTACTTTAACAGTGGCAAATGAAGCAGGCAATAGTACAATGATGAAACCTGATTATATTACTGTAACCTCTCCACAAGCACCGGTCGCTGACTTTTTTTCTCCACAGGTAGATAAAGCACGTAGTAATTTAGATTCTGTCAAGAATGAAACCTTATCGCTTATTGATAATAGCACAGGCTCTCCTACATCATGGCTTTGGGACTTTGGAGACGGTACTATTTCAACAGCTCAGAATCCAACACACGCATATACCAACGAGGGTGGATATACTGTTACATTGACTGTAAAAAACGCGATCGGTAGTAATACGGTATCCAAATACGGTTATGCACTCGTTAGGATGGACGATGGGGGGATTATTGCCCCTGCACATTTCTCTTCAAATGTAACATCTGGAATTGCACCACTTACAGTACTATTTCACGATACAACTTTTCCAGATGTCAACGGTGATTATGCATATGGAAGGGACTGGGATTTTGGCGATAGGACCAACTACGGCGATGACTATGACGAAAATAATTCAACGTACATAACTCACACTTATAATAAGCCAGGAAAATACACTGTCAAACTTAGATCATATGACATTGGTGGAGGTTGTATCATAACAAAATATAACTATATCACTGTTATTGATCCAAATGCTCCGGTTGCAGACTTCAATAGCAACGTTACAGAGGGTTATGCTCCCCTGACAGTGCAGTTTAATGATCTTTCCCAGAAAACAACTTCAAGAATCTGGAACTTCAATAGCGACGGACAGGCCGACTCCAGTGATATAAGTCCAGTTTATGTATACGCAAATGCTGGAACTTACACTGTCAACCTAACTGTAAGCAACGAAAATGGAACTGCCTCTAAAACAGCTGCGATAAATGTACTTACACCAAGCGGCTCAAATGGTGACAGCAGTAGTGGAGGAAGTAGCCATAGCAGCTCCAGTGGTGGCGGCGGGGTTGCAGGCGGTTCACCTGAACCTCAAACTAATGTTCAAGTCAAGGAACTTTCACAGGCACAGGTTTTAAACGGAAAGACTATAAAGTTTGATTTCACAAAGAACGCAACCTGTGTTGTGTATATGAGTTTTGATGCAAAGAAAACCTTTGGCAAGACCACAATCATTGCTGAACAGCTAAAAGGGAAATCTTCTCTGGTTTTCGGACTGCCTGAAGGTGAGGTCTACAAGTCATTTAACGTCTGGGTAGGAAATGGGGGAATTGCAACCTCAAAGAATATGGAAAATCCAGTTATTTGTTTCAAGGTTGAAAAATCCTGGGTAAAGGACAAAAATATCGATAAATCTTCTATCACTCTTAACAGATGCAACGGTAATAAATGGGATCAGTTTCCAGTAAGCCTTTCAGGAGAAGATAACAAATTCCTGTATTTCACAGCCGAAACTTCAGGGTTCTCTTCATTTGCAATAACGGGTACAGCGAAACAATCTGAAACTGCAACGAAAATAAATATTGACTACCCTGAAACAGTTAATAATACATCGAGTAAAGAACCACAAACTGAACAAAAAGAAATTCTGAGCACACCAAGTTTTGAGATATATTACGGAATAGCTAGCCTGTGTGCAGTACTCCTGTATAAAAGAAAGTAAAAAATGCAAAACCCAAAATTCGATGCGAAATGAGGGGTTAATCCTCTCATCTTTTTTCAATTTTTCCTTACCTTAAGCTCATTATAAACGTTAAACTTTAGATAACAGCTTAAATATTTAACAATCTATTTTTATCATTATTAGCGCTATTCTCCGCCGACATTATAATAGATTATAGCTCTTTGAGATTATTAGCCTTAAGCTGTTTATATGCTTCATCTTCACGTTTTAAGATTGCATTCATCGTATAGGCTTCAGTATTACCACTTCTCGTTTCATATTGGAGAATATAACTATTCATATACCTGAACATCATGTCTGGACTAAGCTGCTCTAATCGCTTTGCAAAACTATAATTCTTGGGAAATGGCTGATCCCATACACAAAGCTGTTCGCCTGTTTTTGTGACCATAAAGCACGTTTCATCTGTATTGGAGGGAAGCACTTCCACTAAATACTCTAAGTTATATCTAAAAAAGTCAAGGTTGTCTAATAAACCAAGTAATTTGCGATGTAGTTTACCAACTTTTAGGATGAATGGTTTCTGTATAGCGTTCTTCCGTTTACTGTATGCAAGCTGTGGGAACGTTTATTCTGAAATCCTATGAGAGCTAAGATGTTCATTGAGGATAACAGGGATAATTATTAATACAGAATATACTTATCGCGTTACGGATATGATAAAACTAAAAGAAACACTGGATAATGCGAAAAAATACATACAGCTATGTAAACTGTTGTATGTAGACACACGAACTCCCAAAATTGCAAAAATATTATTATGGATTGCCATAGTCTATGCATTATCACCAATCGATTTGATACCTGACTTCATACCTGTAATTGGGTATCTCGATGATATAATAATCCTTCCTGCTCTTTTGTATCTTGCAATCAAAGCGATGCCCAAAGAAGTATATACGGAAAATTATAACCAAATTTTCAAGAAAAACGAAGCTAAAAATTTACTTATTTAAATATGATCAAAGCCGAAAAAATAAAGTTGTAATATTAGGGGTAAAGAAAAAGTAAAAGAAAAAAAATGAATGGGTTTGAGTTTTCTACTATTAACGCGGAATATAAAACATAATAAAAACTCCTACCAGAGCAATTAATGCCCCTCTAATTTCATACTTATTGGGATTTTTCTTATCAACAAGTGCTCCCCATATCAAAGAGGAAACAATAAAAATCCCTCCATATGCAGCATAGACCCTGCCGAAATGAGCATCCTGTAAGGTTGGAATAATCCCATAAATTGCCAGTGTTATCGCTCCCATAAGCCCAAATAATGCTCCTTTGTTTTCCCTTAGCCATAACCAGACCAGATATCCGCCTCCAATTTCAAAAAGTGCAGCAAGGAAAAAGAGAGCAAGAGAAATTCCCACGTCAATCATATGGAATCCTCCTTTCTTGGCCAGTTAGATAATTGAAATTCCAATAAGAATTATCAATGCCCCTATCATATCATAAGTATCAGGCGGTATTTTATCAAATATCCATCCCCATAAAAGAGACATAACAACAAAAATGCCTCCATAAGTCGCATATATCCTGTGGAAGTAAGAAGGCTAGAAAGTAGGCACTATTCCATAGAGAAACAGGATTATTGTTCCGATAAATGCTAATGTAATATCTTTTCCTTCTCGTAACCATAACCAGAAAAGATATCCTCCGCCAATTTCAAAAATGCCGGTAAGGATAAACAGTAAAATTGTATACAAAAAACTTTTTTCTTGATATACAGCTTGAATCAATATCAATTTTCATGTAATCAATTAATGATCTTAATATATATTTGATTTCATATTCTACTGTTTATTAAAATCATTTTTCTCAATCAATCTACTTTCTACATTCCGACAGACAGTACACTTTCTTATTATTTTACATACCTTGGGCTTATGCTTTTCTGAATCCTGTTGTTCTGCATTATGTAGGTAACTATGCTTTATAGATGAATTTTTTAAAACCCGAACCTTTGAAGGTGCTGCAACTCCTACTTTCTTAGAGAATTTTTTCTTATAATTTTTGAAAAATTAGTAATCCTTCCATGTTATTGATAATCGTCTATTTCTCTTCCGTTACTGTGAACCTTATAGCGAATTCTGTCCCATTGCCCTTTTTCAGTTCAAGTTCTCCATCTAACTGGTCGACAAGAGTGGTTACCAACTGTATACCAAGACTATCAAGATCTTCGATGATAAGATTTTCAGGAATGCCAACGCCATTATCTGAAACGGTCAGAATAAAACTGGTACTCTTACTGTCTTCCCTTTTGCATTTTTCGTCTCTACGGAGCTTGATTCTGATTTCTCCCTTGTCTCTACCGTAAAATGCATGTTTGAGGGAATTGGAAACAAGTTCATTGACAATTATTCCTAAAGGAACAGCAGTATCCATATCAAATAATGCATTCTCTTCCATATCCACGGTAAGGTGGATATTTTTGTCACTAATTCTATAAATCTGGAAAAGGTTTTCAGCTAATTTTTCAAGGTATTCAGAAAAGTTTAGCGTATCAGTATCTTCTCCTTTATATAGTTCTTCGTGGATGAGAGTCATAGATATAACCCTATTCTGGCTTTCTCTGAAAGCCTCAATAACTTTCGGGTTATCGAACTTATCAGCCTGAAGATCAAGAAGAGAAGAGATTACCTGCAGGTTATTCTTGATTCTATGATGGATTTCTTTTTTTCTGGCGGCTTCGGTTTTCGCCAGTGATTTTTTCGCCTTGATTTGCTCAGTAATTTCTCTAGCAATACCTGAAATAGCAACCAGCCTTTTAGCTGAATCGAAAATTGGAGAAAGAGTTATTGAAACATCTATTAGTGTACTATCTTTTTTTAACCGTGAAGTTTCATAGTTCTGGATCTTTATTCCCTGTTTAATCCTGTCAATTAATTTTTTTGTTTCATCTTTAAGATTATTCGGTGCGAGTATTGATGCGTTTTTTCCGAGAATTTCTTCCGATGAATAACCATAAATCTGCATTGCTCCTTTGTTCCAGCTGGTAATAATACCATCAAGAGACAGAGTTATAATAGCATCGTTCGATGATTCCACTGCATTTGCCAGTATCTTAATCTTCTCTTCAGCTTTTTTACTTTCTGTAATATCCTGAACTATTCCCTTTATTCGAATAGGAACATTATTCTCATCAAAAATAACTTCAGATTTTATATGGACTGTACGTTCTTCCCCATTAGTCATGACAATCCTGTGGTGAATACTGTAAGGTTCTCCATTCATAGCTTTCTTAGCGGCATTATCAAAATAATCTCGATCATCAGGGTGTACATAATTTAAATATTCATTGTAAGGTGGTGCTAATTCTTGAGGATTACGTCCAAAAATCCTATACATCTCATCAGACCAATAGGCTTTATCAGTTGCAAGATCCCACTCCCAGTTTCCAATATGAGCCATCTTTTGAGCTTCAGCAAGCCCTTTTTCACTTTCTTTTAATGACTTGTAGGCATTTTCAAGTTTTATTGTTCGTTCTTCAACTAGTTTTTCTAAATTGTCATGTGCTTTTTTTAGAGCTTCTTCTGATTTTTTGCGCTCAGTTATATTCTGTGTTATGCCAAAGCCGCCAATCACCTTTCCGTCGGTGTCGAATTCAATATATGCTTTTTCACGCACCCACTTTATCTTACCGTCTACGACAATCCTATGTTCAATGTCATATGGTTCGCCTGCCAATCCCGCTTTCCATCTCCTGTCAACATATTCTCTGTCATCCGGATAAACTATTGAAAGAAAAGTTTCATAGGTTAAAGGAGTACCTTTTGGGACGCCGAACATACGGTGATTTTCATCGGACCATCTCAATTCATTTTTACGCACATCCAGACGCCAGCTTCCAATATTTACCACAGCTTGGGCGCGGTCAAGATCTTTCCTATTCTCCTGCAGCGCACCCACAAGAGCATCGCGTTCTACCAATGACTTGGCCAGCTTGAGATTACTATACCCTAGTTGTGAAACCATGTTAGCAAACGTTATGAGGAAGGACATACCTGTGTTTACATCCTCCCTGCTCAACCTTGGAACTTTTTCAAGCGCTGCTATGTATTTCTTTTCATTGAATCCATATTTTCTGGCCTGGGATCGGAAAAGTTCATAGTCCAGTGGCTCGTCTTCAAAAAAGAACTGCCCTGAGAAGGCATTGCCTACATGCTGGCCGCCCACGATAATGGGGGTTGCTATGTCCCACATGTTGTTTTTGCATTTGTAGATCTTAAACTCGCCAGGGGAAACACCTGAAGACAGCTTTGTGTCGCTTTCCATGCAATGCTTGCAGGTTTCGGGGCAAACCCTGTGGAACTTGGTACAGATATCCTGCCATCCGACACCTACCAGAACATTGCCTTTGAGATCGTTTAGGCCAATGGGGATGTGAGCAAGCTTATATAAATCATTTATTAGAGATTGGACCGCCTTGATATCAATGATATCAGCAAGCTCCAGATTTGTCATCTCCAGAGCTTCACTTTCGCGAAGTTTTTCTTCAAGCTCTTTCTGGTCAGTTATATTGAATCCAGAAATGTTTACACTTTCTTGTTCGGGCAAGGGGTGAAAAACAACCAAGTATACTCTTTTTCCTGCTCTAACTTCCATTTTTTCTGGATTATTCTGGGTAATTACTTTTTGCACAATATCTACGATACTAGAAGGCAGTTTTTCTCCTACTTTCACACCCCACTCCTGCAATAAGGGCTCACTAGCCTCATTTGAGTAAAGAACAGTACCTTCACTTCCCACACTCATTACAGGATTTTGGTTCTTTTCAAGAAATTGCTCCATTGATTTTTCCCCTTCAGGCTCTTCTTTGATGCATTTTTGGCGACAATATCTCTATTTGGTAAGCAGTGGTAATATATGAGCATTTCAATTGTTTCAATAA
>DATMYS010000479.1:0-3047 GCA_035560835.1 Methanosarcina sp. | reverse complement strand
TAATAATAGAATGGATTTACAATTGCAGTTTTTAGAGGGGCTTTTTAATGGTTAAAGTTACGCTTATTCACGCCAGCTGGTGTACTGCCTGTCCGGCAGCTCGTAGACTCTGGAAAGATCTTAAATCCGAATATGACTTTGAATACGAGGAAATAAATGTGGAAACTCCGGAGGGCCAGACGTTGATTGATAAATACGGCATAGCCGGGGTTCCTACGACTATTATTGATGGAAAGGTAGCTTTTACAGGCCTTCCAAAAAAAGCCGATGCTATAGATGCTATATCTCTTATTAGCTGAATTGATCCCAAAATGAGGTATTTTTTCTGAAACTGTTTTTCAGAGCTCAGGAGGAAAAATATGTACGACCTGATAATTGTAGGAGGAGGGCCTGGAGGGCTCACGGCCGGCATCTATGCCGTACGCTTCGGACTTAACACTCTAGTTCTTGAAAGAAACGAAATTAGCGGCCAAATTGCGCTTGCAGGTGTAGTGGAAAATTACCCTGGCTTTCCAGCGATCTCAGGGCTCGAGTTGATGGAAAAATATAGAAGTCACGCTCAGGAAACCGGAGTAGAAACAAAGATAACCGACGTTCTCTCTGTTCGCAGCGAGGGGGAAAAGAAAATCGTCTCTACAGACAACGGAGACCTTGAATCGAAAGCTGTTATAGTTGCTACAGGTGCAAATCCCAAGCATCTGAACGTGCCTGGAGAAAAAGAATTTCTCAGTAAAGGAGTTTCCTACTGCGCTACCTGTGACGGGCCTTTTTTTAGAAACAAAACAGTCGCAGTGATCGGGGGCGGCAACACGGCCATTAATGGTGCTATTCTCCTTTCAAAGATTGCCCGGAAGGTATATCTTATTCACAGGAGAGACCGGTTGAGAGCTGCAAAAATCCTTCAGGATAGGGTTTTTGCAATTCCGAATATTGAGTTTATTTTCAACGCCTCTATACTGAAAATCCTCGGAAGCAGCGGAGAAGTTCGAAGAGTCGAAAAAATAATCTATAAGGATCTTAAAAGTGAAGAACAGCACGAACTGGCTACAGACGGGGTTTTTATCTACGTGGGCATCCATCCGAACACTGAAATCATTGATGTGGAAAAGGATGAGGAAGGCTTTATCAGGACGGACCGCTTCCTTGAAACTTCGAAAAAAGGGATTTATGCTGTGGGAGACTGCCGTGATACACCTATCTGGCAGCTTGTCGCAGCCGTTAGGGATGGAGCACTCGCAGCTACTTCTGCAAATGAGTACATAGAAAGCTTAAAAAAAGATACTCAATGAAATTATTCGAATCAGGACTTTGGACCAGGTGCATCGAATAAGCGTTTTCCTGCCTGAAGTTGCCTGAAACAAGTTTATGGAAAACTATCCAAATCAGGAGCTTAGGCTAAGATTGCCTTAAAGTTTAGTTGCTCATAAATTTAAAAGACGGGACAGTAAGACCTTTTCTGCCCCATTTTTTCATTTTTCGCTCTCCGGCTTTTTAACGTTTATTCCAGCATCTGGTTGATTTTATTGTAGAAATCTATGATCAGCCTTGTCGCCTCATTGTCCACGTTCAGCTGGAAAGTCCGGATTTGCTTTCCAAGAGGCTTTTCTATAACGATGCCCGACGAGATCAGGGGAGTAATAACCCTTGATACGCTGGAGTGAGACAGGCCAGTTTCTTCAGCTATCCCCGAAAGGTATGTTGATTCGTTCTGATGTTCGATCAGATTCTTGAGTACTGTCATCTGTGCGGTTTTACCGAAAATTTTTTCCATTGGATCCATTGATATCATCTCAGAGGTGGCTGTTCTCTGTAAGTGATTCTTATTTCCAATATTAACTTGCTATTTACGGTTATAAACTTATCTCCTAATTGGTCAAGCCGACGATTCATAAGAAGTCTTCTGAATATTTGGATAACTCTATACTCTTCATACTGTACTAAATTTAAAGTAACGCTTATTCTAGAAGATTTGAGAAATGTTTAAGATCTAAGAAAATATATACTGTATGGTGATGGAGGGTGATGAATGATAAAAATCTTGATCATGAGATTTTGAAATTAATAGAATCACAGCCTGAAATAAGTGAGAGGGAAATTGCCTCCCGTCTTTCAGTTTCAGAAGAACTGGTAAAGACTCGAATTGCAAATCTTAAGGACACGCGGCAGAAAATCCTGATTATGGGGAATGGAAACAGTGCCCTTAGTATTGAGGCGACACTTGAAACGGAAAATTATAACGTTGTCAAGGTTTCTGGCGGCTTTTCCGCACTTGAAGCCGTAAAAGCTGAAAAACCCGACCTTGTCCTGCTAGATACCGGGCTTGCAGATCTTGAAGGTTTTAAAATATGCAAACAGCTTAGAACCAGTTCAAGGTACTGGTGGATCCCGGTGATGGTACTTAGTGAAAGAGGAGAGGTGAAAAACAGGATTGAGGCTTTTGAATCGGGAGTTGATGATTATGTTACTACGCCTTTTAACCCTCTGGAACTTCGAGCCAGAGTGGGAATGATCTTGAAGCGTACTTATTTCTAATCCCAAACCCGGCTTATGGCAGAAAAACTTCTATATGTTTAAAGTATTACAAAATGTAAAGGCTGCTCTGAAGAGCTTTTCATGGTATTACTTTGAAATTTTTTATTACTATGGGAGCGCAGAGGGTCACGAATACCCTGACCTTTAGAGGCTGTCCGACAATTACAGATAGTAATAAAAAGACAATAAAAAGAAGGTATTTAAGACCTTTAAATCGAAAAAGAAGGAATTTGGTTATTACCAGTAGTAATTGTCAGACAGCCTCTTTAGGGTGGGGTGGCCGCACGCAATTTGATCTTTTCGGTATGTCAGAAATACGCATGCATGTCATAAACATTTTTAGATGACTTCGCAAAATCTCCTGTTGAATTTCTTATAAAATGCCTTTACTAAATGTCTCTGTTGTTATTTTCACGAGCTTCTAAAATTATACTAATTAATTCATTAAGTGTACCGGGATCCTCGAGACACTTATCTTCATTATTTTTAAAAGATAGTTATAATAAACTTTAGAC
>DATMYS010000478.1:0-3279 GCA_035560835.1 Methanosarcina sp. | reverse complement strand
ATATAATTTTTACTGTCGAATATGCCTTTTACTTTCAACTATAATTTTTATACTCCTTTAACGTGGAAGTCTCCCCCGAAGAAAACTAAGGTCATTTTTGTGAACTGCTGAAACTTCTCGCAAGCAGTAAGGATAACATGAGCGAATATAATAATATATACAGAGAGTATAGACCATTATAACTTTAAACACGCCATGTTAACTTTTTGCATGGGCTATAATCAGAATAGCCTGAACAGGGGAAATTCATTTCTGTCATCAATGCATAAATTACAGTTGGAACCTGTTGATTCAAGAATGTACTGTAAGCTGTGGGGAATGTTCCAACTAATATATGAGACCTTAGCCACGTCTCGTAATTGTTTTGAAAATGTAATGATTTTAAAGGGGAATTCTGGGAATGTCTGAAAACAAAAGTAAGTACATACGCTGGTTTGATGAGACTTCAATTGAAGATGTTCCGCTTGTGGGCGGAAAAAATGCATCTCTTGGAGAAATGTACAGGGAACTCACTCCAAAGGGAGTAAAGATCCCAAATGGTTTCTCAGTGACTGCTGAAGCTTACTGGCATGTCCTTAAAGCTGGTGGAATTCTCGAAAAGCTTAAGCAAACAATGGAAGGACTTGATACCTCGGATGTATCAGAACTTGCAAAAAGGGGAAAAGCTGCAAGGGACCTGATCCTTGGGGCAGGAATTCCGGATGACCTCTGGCAGGAAATTAAATCCGGGTATGACAGCCTATGTGAGCAGTATGGAGAAAATACGGATGTAGCTGTACGTAGTTCAGCAACGGCTGAAGACCTTCCCACTGCTTCTTTTGCCGGCCAGCAGGAATCTTTCCTTAACATCCGGGGTTATCCCGCGCTCCGAGATGCCTGCGTACGCTGTATTGCCTCACTTTTTACTGACAGGGCTATTTCCTATCGGGTAATAAATCATTTTGATCATTTTAAAGTGGCACTGTCGATAGGGATAATGAAAATGGTCAGGTCTGATATGGCTTCTAGCGGGGTTATATTTACTCTGGATACGGAAACCGGTTTCAGGGACGTAGTTTTCATTACTGGTTCTTACGGGCTTGGGGAAAATATCGTGCAGGGACAGGTCAATCCGGATGAGTTCTACGTTTTCAAGCCGACTTTCAGGAAAGGATATAAGCCGATTATCGAGAAGAATGTAGGGGATAAAGAAATTAAGATGATCTATGGGCAAGGCGGCTCCAAAACGTTTACCCGGAATGTGAAGGTTCCTGAAGCTGATCGACGTCGTTTTTGTATCAATGACGAAGAAGTGCTTAAACTTGCATGGTACGCTATTACCATTGAAGACTATTACTCAAATAAAAATAAGAAATCCATGCCCATGGATATCGAATGGGCAAAGGACGGGATTACAGGGGAACTCCTTGTAGTGCAGGCAAGACCGGAAACAGTCCAATCTCAGAAAAGCAGAGATGTTCTGGAAACTTATGTGCTTGAAAAGAAATCTAATATCCTTGCAAAAGGCAAGAGCATAGGAGACAAAATTGCTGCTGGAAAGGCGCATGTAATCCCTAATGTTTCAGATTTGCCTTCTTTTAAACAGGGAGAGATCCTGATTGCTGATTCCACAACTCCTGACTGGGAGCCTGTGATGAAAATAGCGGCTGCAATTGTCACAAACCAGGGAGGAAGAACTTCCCATGCTGCAATTGTTAGCCGGGAACTGGGGATTCCGGCAGTTGTGGGAACAGGCAACGCAACCGAAGTTCTCGAGACAGGTAGGGAAATTACGGTAAGCTGTGCTGAAGGAGAGGATGGGCTTGTGTACGAAGGAATTCTTCCTTTCCACAAAGATACATTGAGCCTTAAAGACACAAGACGCCCTAAAACCGCAATTATGATGAATCTTGGAAATCCTGACGAGGCTTTTAGCCTTTCCATGATCCCAAACGATGGAATCGGGCTTGCAAGGCAGGAATTTATTATCTCAAACTATATCAAGATCCATCCAATGGCTCTAGTGCATCCTGAAAAGGTCAAAGACCCTAAAGTCCTTCAGGAAATCGAGGAACTTACTCAAAATTCCGATAATGAAGAAAAATATTTTGTAGATAAGCTTGCTCAAGGTGTCGGAACCATTGCTGCATCTTTTTATCCTAAGGATGTTGTAGTCCGCACAAGTGATTTCAAAAGCAACGAATATGCAAGCCTCCTTGGAGGCAGTTACTTTGAAATGAAGGAAGAAAATCCAATGCTTGGTTTCAGGGGAGCTTCTCGTTATTTTAATGAGCATTACAGGGAAGGCTTTGCCCTTGAGTGCAGAGCTCTGAAAAAAGTCAGGGAAGAGATGGGACTCAAAAATCTCATTATTATGATTCCTTTCTGCAGGACAGTTGAAGAAGCGCAAAAAGTAATTGCCGAAATGGAGAAAAACGGGCTCAAAAGAGGAGAAAATGGGCTGCAGGTCTATGTTATGTGTGAGATTCCGAATAACGTTCTTCGAATCGACGAATTCAGTAAATATTTTGATGGCTTCTCGATAGGCTCAAATGACCTGACCCAGCTAACCCTTGGAGTTGATAGGGACTCAGAAATTCTTACTGCAGAATTCGATGAGCGAGATCCAGGGGTTATGAAAATAATGGCAATGGCCGTCCAGGGGGCAAAGCAGAATGGAAGGCATAGCGGAATCTGCGGCCAGGCACCTAGTGACTATCCCGAAATTGCAGAGTTCCTGGTAAAACAGGGAATAGATTCTATTTCACTGAATCCGGATTCGGTTATGAAAGTCACTCTTAAGGTTCTGGAAACGGAAAATGAATTGGAAGGTAAAAAAGAAGCTGAAAGGCAATAAAGAGACTGAAAGGATAACTGGTGTCCTTGAAGGCTGGGATTTATTCGAAATATGTTGTGATTTACCTAGCTTTACAACAGGCATTATGCAAAATTGGAAGTTACTCGAGCATGTAGACCTGTTGTAACATCACAACAAGTCACTTATGAACATATGGAGTTTCGTGGTATGACTCAGGCAAGAAGACCTCTTATGCTCATTATTCTTGATGGCTGGGGTTACAGGGAAGCAAAAGAGGGAAATGCTGTCCTGGCAGCCCGAACTCCAAACCTTGACCGGCTGGAAAAGGAATATCCCTGGTGTTTCTTAGAAGCCTCAGGAGAAGATGTAGGTCTTCCGGAAGGCCAGATGGGAAATTCCGAAGTCGGGCACCTGAATATAGGAGCAGGGCGAATTGTGTACCAGGATTTAACCCGAATAAACCTCTCCATAAGGAAAGGAGA
>DATMYS010000477.1:0-3442 GCA_035560835.1 Methanosarcina sp. | reverse complement strand
GCAATAACTCCTGCAGTAAGTTACTAAAAATTGGAAATAAAACAATTCTCATGTGGGGGGTTAGATGAGAATTAAACGAGATATTTCAGTCTTTTTCTCAATGGCTTTTGTTTTTCTTATAGTTTTTGCACATATTTCAGTTGCTCAGAATCTGGAATTTGCCTCTGATCTGATTGTTTTAGATACTGAAGTTAGTTTCTCGGAAGATAATGAATACCTGATTCTTACAGTAGAAATCACAAATATGGGAAATATTACTTGTGAAAGTTTTTTTGTTTCTGTGACGAATCCGAACGATGGTTGGCCGGATACTCAATTTAACTTCTCGGGAGTGGAAGCAGGAAAAAGTACGGCAAAAGAGTTCCAACTTGAAATACCAGAAGAAAAACGAGGAAAATGGATTAATTTAACAGTTACTATCGATCCCAAAAACAGAATATCAGAGTTACGTGAAGATAATAATGAAAAACAGATTTCAGAGATATTTATTCCTGAGAAAATGTCAGATCTGGAAATAAATAGGCCGGATCTGGTTATAAATAGTGCTGATGCGTGGATCTCAGAGGATAAAAAGAGTGTGATTATCGATGTGAATATTACAAATGAAGGAGATCGTGGATCGGATGATTTTCTAGTTACTGCAAAAGATCCTGAAGGGGCATGGATGGGATCAGAAAAAAGAGTAGATGGAGGACTTGACGGAGGGGAAACAAGAGCCATAGAGCTTATCCTGAGAATTCCAGAAGAATATTCGGAAGGTACGAAAGCGTTTGAAGTGGAAGTAGACCCGGAAAGAAAAAGTGGAGACGTGAACCATGAAAATAACAGGTTCACGGTGCAGGTCCCTTTCCTAGAGAAAAAACCCGACCTAGTTATATTGTCGACTGATTCACAGGTGTCAGAAGATGAGAGTAATATAACTTTTGAAGTTGAGTACTCTAATAAAGGGGACGCTCCAGCGAATGAATTTTTAATTACCATCGGAAACCCGGAAGAAGGATGGGCTGATACTCAAGAAGAAATAGTTAAGCTGGACTCTGGAGTAAGTGCAACGGCGAAAAGATCAGTGGATATTCCGGAGGAACAGAGGGGAAAAACACTTGCATTCATAGCTGAAATCGATCCAGATAACAGAATAGACGAGCTTGACGAAGAAAATAATCTAGCCTGGACTTCAGAAGTATTCATCCCACTGAAAAGTAAGCCAGAACTGACAATATTAGCTGCTAATGCATGGGTGTCAGAGGATGAGGACACTGTAATTATCAGTGCAGAAATAGCAAATGAAGGAAATACAAGTGCAGACAGCTTTGTGCTTTCTGCTGGAAATCCGGATGAAGAATGGGCTGATACTCAAATTACAGTCAGAGGTTTGAAGTCTGGAGAAAACATAACCGTCGAGAAAGAGCTGGAAATTCCGAATGAACAACGGGAAAAAGAGTTTGCATTCAGAGTGATAATTGATCCGGAAAATAAAATAGAAGAAATTGACGAAGAAAACAATATAATATGGACAAAAGAAACCTTCATTCCTCCTGTTCAAGCTATAGATTCGGGGACCGGAGCACCCGAAGAGGTTCCTTCAATTACAGAAATAACCGAAGAAGTTCCTTCTACTCCAGATGGAAACCAGGATGGAGAAGATCTCTGGAAAATAATTGTAACTATTACCTTAACTATCACTATAGGTGGACTCGTGAAAGTTAATCACAGTATTAAAGTTCGCAGACGCACGACTTGGGAAAGTAAGGCTGTAGAAGAAACTCCTGAAAAATGCGAGCCACGTACTGAGTTTTGTCTTAAGATCAAACCAAAACCACGACAGATAACACACCTCAGTCTCAATGCTTATGACTCTGTTTCCGGAAATAAGATCAAAGAAGATATAAAGGGAGAAACTGTAGATGATTTAAACGAAGCGCTTCTGAATTTTTACAGCAATGAAAAACCCGAAGTACAGAGGAAGAATATAGAGTCTATAAGCTCAAAATTGCTGGAAGAGATTAAAGATTGGCTTAGCGAGGAAAAAGCTAATTTCGATGTATCCATTTTTGTATATCTGGAAGGAAGCGAGGTCACTGGCCAATATGTCCGCTACTGTTGTGAACAGCCAGACAAACCTGCGGAAAAAGAAAAGTGGAAAAAGACGTTCAAGGATACATCGGACAAAGAACTGGGAACCTTAAGTAAACTGAACCCATTTGAACCGATAATGTCAGAAAAACTGAAACCTGAACTAACAAAAATGCTTACGGAATTCATAGAGAACACGTGCAAATGCCCAGGAATGGATTAAATCCTGATCTTACCAGACCTGTTCAGATTTAAAATTTAGGACTTATCAACCGCAATCAAAATAAGTCCCAGATCAAAATAACAAAGCTAAAAAAGATCTGGAAGAATCTAGAAAAGATCATTCTCGGATAAGAAATTCTCGTATAGAAGATAAGAAGTCTCTGGATAGAAAGCAGGACTATTCCCCATGAAAATTATTATAGAGACTCCAAAATACAGTTTTTGGAAATACAACAGGACAGAAAAAGGTTTTGAAAAAGCGTTCTTTTCCCCCTTGCCCACAATTTTCAACTACGGTTTCGTAGAAGGAACGGAAAGCGCGGACGGCATGGAAGAGGATGTGGTTGTACTTGGACCCCGTCTGCCGAGAGGGAACAAACTTGAAAGGGAAGCTTTTGATGGAATAGTAAAATTCCTGGACGATTCAGTCAGAGACGATAAAAAAATAGTATACATCAGCGGTTTTCGCTCTTCCTTCCTTCTTGCTTATTACTTCAGGCTTTATGCTCTGTTTAAGGTATTCCTGTATGCTTTTCGTGAGGGAAGAATTGCAACTTGCAGGTTTGAAGGAATTGAATTCCGAAAGTTACGCTGATACTTTTAGAGATCCACCTTTACTCTTAAACTCTATCATTTATTTTTATATTTGCACCTTATTTTAAGACGCTCACTTTACTTTTAAACTCACATTTTTAATCCGCCTTAGGCCCTTCATCCAGTATAACGATACGTGCATCTGCAGCAATTGATTTTACTGACTGAATACCTTTGAGGCAGCCTTCTTTGCTTTTATAGCTCTGGCTTACAGCTATGATTTGCCCGTTTCTTGCCCTCAACCTGAAGTGGTATCCTCCCGCTTCATCCGCGTATACTTCAAATTTTGACATTTTACTCCAATTTGTAAAAAGTAATCCTCAAATTAATTATAGGGTTCAGTATGGAATCCAATATCAAATCCGATATCAAATGATATTAAGATCTGTAAGCGCACGCTATAGGCGTAGAATTTTTAGATTTGTGTTCAGTTTTCCTCAGATCCACCTCCGGGGCGAATCTTAACTGAATAAATCTTTACATCCTGTAATATATTTGAGTCTACTTGTTAAAATAATATTCTATGTAAAGTTAATGAAAATCGATATAAACG
>DATMYS010000476.1:0-6671 GCA_035560835.1 Methanosarcina sp. | reverse complement strand
GTACTAGATCCTTACTCTTAATGCTAATACTAATTCGGTATAAATAGTAGCTAACATCCTAATCGGAAGTTGAGAACATCTATACCGAGGATTGCATAAAACATTACTCGAGTTCTGTTTATTACAGGGATAAGATACGTTGAAGTTCAGAGACTTTGGAATCATAAAGAATGGATTGTTTTGGCCGGTTGTGCAGGCGTCGAGCAAGCTGCGAAGAATGTTGGTCACGATGTGACGGTTCCCTTCTCACCGGGGCGCATGGATGCCTTGCAGGAGCAGACCGATGTGGTCTCTTTCGCCGTACTCGAACCGATCGCGGATGGCTTCCGCAGCTATCTCAAGGCTCAATACACCGTATCGACCGAGGCGTTGCTGGTTGACAAGGCGCAATTGCTGACGCTGACCGCACCAGAGGTGACGGTGCTCGTTGGCGGCATGCGCGTGCTGAACACCAATTTCGGACAGACCCAGCACGGCGTTTTTACCCATAAGCCGGAAGTGCTAACCAACGACTTCTTCGTGAACCTGCTCGACATGGGCACGGAGTGGAAGGCGGTATCGGACGCCAAGGATATATTTGAAGGGTGCGATCACAAGACTGGCGAAGTCAAGTGGACCTGCACGCGTGTCGATCTCATCTTCGGTTCGAACTCCCAGCTCCGGGCTCTAGCCGAGGTCTACGGAAGTGCGGACGCGCAGAAAAAGTTTGTCCAGGACTTCGTGGCGGCCTGGACCAAGGTGATGAACCTTGATCGCTTCGACCTCGCCTGATCGTAGCATAAACGTCTTCAAGGGCTTGAAGATCTTCAAGACAAACGACTTTGCTCAAGCTGGAGAAAGTATCGATCGCTTGACAAGATAGGGCAGGAACATATGATTGGCAACCTTGTGGGCAACCTGAGCTGCGCCACCATTCCATCTATTCAGAAACGTGAAAACGAAAACTTACGGTAGGCTGATGAGACTTTGGCAGCATCTGTAGAGCCAAAAGGAGTTCGAGGATATGTTGGAATAAAGAGGGCTACCCTCGAATTTTCTATTTTTATCGCAGAATCGCCCATTGATTGCTTTCACTTTGGCTTTTGGATTGCCTGATTATTGTGTGAGACTACTATTTCCGCAAGTTAACAACCACTATGAATCAACGAACTCACTCATTCCAGGCCCCACTTCTTCCTGAACTCGAGCTTCTGTTGGCTGTTCATCCAGTGGCTGCCGTCACAGTAGGGCTTGTTCTCTGACTTCCCGCAGCGACAGAGGGTTACTCTATTCCGGGATTCGTACATGCTGCCATCTGCAGATTCAATGGGGACATCGCCTCGAACCCAAATGGGGCCTTCACAACCTTTTTGTTTGTCGTGAACCAGTACAATAGATGGTTCAAATTCTTTTTCAAAGGGTTTGCCTGTCTTCTTGTCCCACATGACCAGCCGTCCCGACGGGCAGATCATGGCTTCCTCTATGGCGGTTTGTCGGGCTTCTGGGTCGTCTGATTTTTGTATAAGACTCCTTATTCCGCCAGATCGCTGGCAGAAACGGGAATGATCGCAGAGCTCGTGGGCATCGGTGAGTTTTAGATCAGGACCTTCAAACGTTTCCGCTTTTTCCAGGTAAGGCTTTCTGCTGGCTGTTTCGCTACCGTCAAAACCGATCTTGCGGTGGGTCCCATCACAGAAGGGCTTGTTTTGGGATGAGCCACAGCGACATAAGATATAGGCAATCTGCCGAGGGTATTCTTTTATATCAATTAATTCTCTGGTGTGGCCAGCGTCGTCTGTGACAATTACCTGTTCGAAAAGAGGCACTCCACCTGTAACCCGATACGGTCCATCTTTGATTATCTTAATCCTCATTTCGTTCTCATTGACTGTCATAATAATAGTCTTCCATTACCTCTTATAATACAGTACTGGATTTGGTAGTCTGGTTATTCGTCTCTTTGATAGTTTCTATGGTTTTCCGATTCATACTGTCTCCAATAAGAGAGCCTTTACTAGGATTGATCAGATCTTCCAACCAGGCAATAGGATGGTTACTGTTGCGGACATATTAGATAGCTATCATCTCACCTGACGGCTGATAAAAGATAAGCTTCTCTTCTACCAGTATTTGCTACTAAAGGCGAATCTGCAATATAGATAATTTTGAAAAGCGGCGTAAATGTATGCTCTATTTCAGCTTTTGAGATCCTTCTGGGTCCAGGACCTGCAGGATCCTTGTCGGAAAAACAGAGCATGAAATATTTACCTCCTGGTTTAAGCATCTTGTAGACTTGCCTGGCAAAAATGGGTCTCTCTTCATCTGTAAAAGTGTGAAACAGGAACGAATCTATGATGACATCGAATTCAGATTCTTTGAAAAGTTGGTCCATCCTTAAGACGTCTCCGACGACAAAATTTACATTAACATGACGCTCTGCAGCCTTAGCCTTTGCATCAGATATGGCAATTTCAGCAAGGTCTATTCCAGTGACATCACAGCCATTCATTGCTAGCATTATTGCATTCTCACCCCTACCGCACCCGATGTCCAGAGCACGTCCAGGCTTAATCTCTCCATCTTCTACAAAAGCCTCAAAAGCAGGTTGAGGGTGACCGACATCCCATGCCGGTGTTCCTTTATAAAATTCGTCCCAGTCCAAACTTATCTCCTCTCTTAAATCTTTATTGCATTAAGTTTTATTAGTTGCTATTTGATTATTTTCTCAAAATGCCTGCAAATTGAGAGCCTGTCCGAAATAAACTCAAAAAAACCATGTTATATGTTACAACGGATAACAACACTTTTTGGATAGGCTCTAAGTTGAAGTTTGTGCATTCGGAAGGGAAATGATAGCTTTTGTAATCATTTACCTAAAAAATAGTTTTAAATGCTATGGGTGTTTTGGGATGTTTTGAAAAAGTTTGAAAAGTAGGCCTGGAAACTAACTTATTTTAAAACTAACGGCTTTAGGTTTAGAGATTAAGAAGTAATGAAAATATGGATGATTGGCATTAATCAAGCTACTTTGGAAGCATATCACAAAGTAATAAACCTTGTCTTTGTCTTAAGCTCCAACAGCAACTGACCATCCTTTATCTCATATCTGTAAACATTCAAAGGCTTCATTGCAGGTCCATTAATCACTGAGCCATCTGTAATTTTGAATCGTGAATAATGCCAGGGGCAGGTAAGGACTTCTCCTTCCAAGGTTCCCTCTGCTAGAGGTGCCCCTGCATGGGTACACCTACCGTCAAGGCAGTGGAACCGGCCATTTAAATTGACAACTAGGAACTCCTGCTCCCTCAGATAGAATTTCTTCATACTTCCAGCGGGAACATCATTCGTATTACATAGTTTTAGGTACATCTGCATTCCTGCCATGGCTGGCGACAAAAGATGATAGCTCGTTATACCTGTTCAAATATTCACATACAGCAGTTACAAACTCCGCATGACTCCAGAATAGTGGAGAAACACTCAAAGGTGCTCCAGTATTGGGGTCTATTTGCTCACCCATTACCCCTGAGGGTTGAGCGTGTTTTATAGCCCAGAAAAGCAGATCTAAGCCTTCTTTGAGCTGATCTAGCCTAGAAGCTCTGGCAATGTGCCACCTAGCTAGCCAGAGGGTGCATATGAACCATGGGTTTCCTACAACATTTTTAGAGACACGGAAGTATCCATCATTCTCATAGCGTGCAACGCCCCCAATATTCGTTTTTACCCAGAGTTTATCCGCAACTGCTCTCATTGTGCCCTCGACGACTTCGTCAGATGCATCGAAAACTTCGAATAAGAAGATTCCTGCAAGGCTGCTGTCTATGGTCATATCCTGAGACCCATCCTCATTGATCGCTTTGGCAAATCTGTGCATATTGCTATTATATAGATAGGTAATCATTGCTTTTCTGATACCTTCTGCAGCACTGCTCAACACCTCTTGACGATCTCTATCAAAGAAGACCTTTGCAAAATTAGCAGCAGCTATCAGGGCAGCATAGACTGCAGAGACGGTCCAGGTAAATGTCCCTACTTTTTCCTCCCATAGATCGAAGGATGGCCTGGGAAGCCCTGTTTTAGGATCAATATAATCCAGAAGAAACTCTGAAGCCTTTACCACCAGCTTATCGTAAACTTTCGCTATGAATTCGATATCATTGTGGCTCTCAAAGTGCTTCCAAAGGGCATAGAGAACTATAGCAGTCTCGTCTTCCTGAATTGGAAGCCGAATTCTGCCGTTTTGGTCGATGGATGCGAGCCAGCTGCTGCCTACAGAGCCATCTGGTGCATATTTGTGATGGAAATACCCCTTAGTAGTTATCGTCTTATTGCAGAACTGAAAGAATAGTCTGGAGACATCCTGAAAGCCTGCTAGGTCCCAAGCGTTGGCTATGAGAGCTCCATCCCTCATCCAAATGTATGCATAGGTATCTCTATTGAATTGAAGGTTATCAGAATCACACGAGGCGATTATACCACCGCCGTTATCCATGCTTGCTCTCATTATCAGCAATGATTCCTTGAACATTCTTGTTATCTCGTTAGGCAAAATGCTAAGGTTTAATCCCTTCTTGTCCACCCAAGCGGCAAAATAGTTTTCAGTCTCTAGGAGTAGTTGTTCTACGCCTGTCCTTTTAATCCTAGAATCAAGATTCTGTACATCATTCAAATCTTGGCCACAGGCTATCCAGTAATAGAGTACTTCATATGACTCAGGCGCCAGATCAAGCTCAAAGGAAACCGTCGAATCTACAGATCCCTGGGAAATGGGGAATCCACCTAGTAGTCCATCCTCTGCATCTACCCAGGTGCCTGCCATGCCGGGTATATCCTTTACTCCAGTAGCAAACTGGTAGATTCCTTTGCCTTGGCTAGTGACGCCATCAATAAGGAAGTAGCGCTTACGTTTATAGTGGACTATAGAGTTTAAGGCAGAGTCATACATTGCGGTATCGCCAAGTGCGTCGCCGTAGATGTGAAAGTCATGACTGAAAAAGAGCCTAGCTTTCCTCTGTGAGTCCTCGTTGTTATGAATTATCAATTTCTTAAGGTAAGCATCCAAATAATTATGGACTCCTTCATTAGTTTCTATAGTGATGCCAAACTCCGAGTGACTAGCTCTGGTCCTGCTGACCAGGGTCTCGGGCATGTATTCCATCTCAATATCCCAGCTACCATCGACCCATCTGAATTTTTCATCTATCCAAATGCCATTCCTAAAAATATGGCCTCCCACATGATTCTCCAGGCCGATTTGGGGATAATATAAATCCCTGATCCTCGATTCCCTATCAAAGGCAATAGCCAGCCTGCCATTACCTATTATAGTCCCTCTTGGCATATTCTGTCTCTTAAAAATGATCTATGACTAATTATCCGCTGCGTAAAGATATAAAGCTACAGGATCAGTTCAAGCTTGGAGAGTTCTAACAAAAGCTATTTCATCTAGATTCCATAGATGTGGGATTTGTACGTATTTTAGGTGTTATCTAGTTAGAAACAATAACCAAGAACTTGTTTTAAATTAATCAGTGTCACACAGTTAGGAGTGAATTAAGCACTTTAAATGAGAAATTCAATCTTGAATACTTTCACAAAATTGTATCAAACCTTTTGGCATTTTTAATCTAATATTGCTTTAATGCTCGCGCTCAATCCAAAAACAAACAATACTGGCAGACACATTACTTTCCATGTCTACATGGATAGTTTTTTTTCATCATTTGAGGTCAGAGAAAAACTGAATTGAAAAGGCTTCCTGTGTAGTAGGTGCCGACCTAAAGAGAGGAAAAAGTCGAGGTGTTGTATGTACTTGCTCATATGAAGCAAGAGAATATGGTATCCATTCTGCAATGCCAGTATCACAGGCTTACAAACTATGCCCGGATGCTGCCTTTTTACCTGTGAACATAAGGCTCTATGTACAGGTTTCAGCGAACGTAATGGAAATAATGAAAGGTTTTGCCTAGAAGTCCCAGCAGTACAGTATCGACGAAGCCTTTCTAGTTCCAGGACCAGATATTAAGAGCTTTGAAGAGGCTGCACTTTGCGCTCTAAGGATAAAGGACGAAATCAAGAGACAGGAAAGAATTACCTGTTCGGCAGGAGTCGGACCTAATAAGCTAATCGCAAAGATTGCTTCAAAGTTTCGAAAACCGGATGGCGTTACTGTTGTAAGACCTAGAAAATGTTCAGGGTTTTATTTTTTCCCGCTAGATGTCTCAAAAATCCCTGGAATAGGTCAAAAAACAACAGAGGCACTTAAACTCATGGGAATAACCAAAGTTGAAGAGCTAGCAAACTGCGATATTCAGCAGCTTTCTGAAAGGTTCGGGAAAATGGGTCTATGGATGAAACAGGTGGCACATGGTCTGGATTTCAGTGAAGTAAAGGAATGGGAGGAAGCGGTAAAGTCAATAAGTAGGAGTGGAACATTTGAGGAAGATACGTACGAGGGGTGGGATTCGAACCCACGAATACCTTCGTAAACGGATCTTAAGTCCGTCGCCTTTGACCGGGCTGGGCAACCCTCGCATATTGAAGGGATAATTTTTTTTGTCTGTTCATATATTTCTCTGCTTTTTACTCTTTCGTTCTGGGTTACCTGTGACTTTTATTTAATCCTGTATGCGATATCTGAAGTATCATTCAGTTTTGAAAACAATAGGTATAAAGAATATTAGAGTATATAC
>DATMYS010000475.1:0-17827 GCA_035560835.1 Methanosarcina sp. | reverse complement strand
CCAAAAATCCTATGGGAAAGGCAAAAATACTCATGGCAATTTCTCTGCCTCTGTTCTTGATTCTTGTTGAGTACTTTGTGATGAAGAAAAAGATCTAAAAAACTTTTTTTTCTTCAGGAATTTATTTTTATTAAGCCTTATTTTCTAGATAAAAGCCTTATTTTCTAGATAAAAGGTAGTGAAAAGCAAGTTTGTAGCCAGAAAATCCGAGCTTTCCTGTACCTTGCTCAAAATTTTTGCACTTTCATTTTAAGTTCCTGTGAGTGATATTTTTCAGGATTAGAGATATTGATTATCGACTGGATCTCATATATAAACATTTTTCAGAAACTATTGATTTTCTAACTTTATTTAGAAGCAAATCCACACTGTCAAACTTCCACCTTTCCAGTCAGAACAGCCCCAATTACCGAGCCAATTATACCTATTACAGCTGTATGAGCTACAATGACCATTGTAATTATGAATGTAGAGGCAGCTACGAATCCCCCAAAAATAGGAGTGTCTCTGAGTATCGATCCAAGAAATCCCCCAAGAAGAAAACCAGGAATAATCATGAAAACGGTCATCAGAACTCCGGTCTTAAGCCCTCCTCCAGAACCTCCGTCTGCATAATAGCCTCCTAAAAGACCGCCCAGAAAAGGAGCTATGGAATTTACTAACGGAATAAAATAGAAGACAAAAGTGCAGACCATACCTATAAGTGCACCACTCAAAACCCTAGATATTATTTCCACCTCCAACAGTAAGCACAAATCGTGGTTATTAAATAAAATTGGATTAATTATTCATGAATATATAGTTGATCATTTGGAATTATTTTTGTGAGTTATGTGAGTCCTTCCCAGATTTCCCGGATTTACTACCAAAATTAAGAACAAATTCCGGATAATCATTTTTAAGCTTGAGCCCCAGCAGTAAGAAAGTAAGTACGAAGGAAATACTATTTGCAGCGATCAGGGCGTGATCATTTACTTGGATACCGTGAAGCATCCAGAGAAGCATGCCTGAAGTAGAGCAAAGCAGCATCATAAGAGATACGTCTTTTGTAGACTTCGTAGTCAAAGCCCTTAGAAGCTGTGGAGCAAAAGCTATAGTTGTCAGTGCACCTGCGATATAACCGATCATTGTATTTCACTTCCAGAGTTTCGTTTAGAAATCCCAGAAAATAAAATATTTTCATGGAGTTGCGATGTAATCGCAACAGCACGATACCTTTTTCGGCAGAGTTGCAGCTCTGCAGTTCGAGTTCCGTCTCGGGAGGAAAGGACCCTTCCACTTCGCTCAAAAGAGCTAAGGCTCCCAGTCCGCTCAATTAAGGAACTAATACTTTAATAATTTTTTTATATGTATATAGGATTTGCGAAAGAAACAGAACCCTGATATAAGCGTATTCCCTAAAACTCTACGGAGATATGGTTATAATGGAAGACTGCGTTTTTTGCAAAATAATAGCTGAGAGAGTTCCTTCATATAAGGTATACGAAGATGATGCCGTTTTTGCATTTCTTGATGTTTCTCCGGCGAGTGAAGGACATACTCTGGTAGCTCCTAAAAAGCATTTTAACAGGTTTACGGATATGGATAAGGAAAGTGTTGCTTCACTTTTTGAAGCTGCAAGAAAGATTACGGCTGCAGCCGAAAAGACATTTTCAGCCGGAGGGTCAAATATAGGAATCAATGATGGAAAAGTCGCCGGACAGGAGATTCCCCACGTACATGTACACGTTATTCCCAGGAGAAAAGGAGACGGCGGTAGGGGAATAAAATCAATAGTATGGACTGAGCCTGATACTGCCAATCTGAAGGAAGTTGCGGAAAAGATCAGAAGAGCGCTCTGAAAAGAAAAACGACTTACAACAAGAGAAGTAATTCCCAGACAAAATATTTCCCAGATAGAGTTTTCAATACGAAACGATAATATATTTTTTGGAATATAATGAATTTAAGGAAAGACAGCAGGCAGAACTGTTGTCAGAGTCCTTCCGTTTCTCTTACTTTGGGGGTAAGAATAATGGCAGAAATGGAAATCGATGTTCGGGGGCAAACCTGCCCGATTCCGCTGGTAGAATGCAGAAAGGCCTTAAAAAAGGCTTCTCCAGGGGACCTTGTTATTGTGAAGGGGACGCATCCGGCGTCAAGAAAGGAGATTCCTATGGCCTGCGAAGCAATGGGACTTAAAGTGCTGGAGATTGAAGATAAAGAAGGAGGCAAAGAGTGGGAGATAAAGATCCTGAGATAAGCCGGAAGAGGAATGAAAATGGGGGAAAAGACGGTAATTATCCTGCACAGTGGCGATATGGATAAGGTATACAGTGCACTTATAATTGCAAACGGAGCACTGGCAATGGGTATGGAAGCCTCCATATACTTTACCTTCTGGGGGCTAATGCGTTTGAAGAAAGGAGAGCTTGATAAGGGGCCACTCTCCAAAATGAATATGCTGGGGCTTGGCAGGCAGATGATCAAACAAAGAATGAATAAAGCCAATGTTGCTTCACTTGAAAGACTAATGAATGATTTTAAGGAACTTGGCGGAAAAATAATCGCCTGCGAGATGACCATGGAAATTATGGGCTTGAGTAAAGAGGAGCTTCGAACGGAGTGGATAGACGAATGGGGAGCTGTAGGTTCGTATATTCAGGAAGCACGGAACGCAAACGTAACTCTCTTTATCTGAGTCTTTGGGAGGTTTCGGAATTTGAATTTAGAGCTTAAATTGTCACGATAATATGGATTTTCCGTGATTTGACCTGGTTTTAGATGCACCACGTTCATCTAATTATCCAGGAACTATTACTATCCAAGAACTATTACCCCGGAAATTTATCGGATTAAAAGCCAAGAAGCTTACTGGAAAATATGAGATTTAACTGTAAAATCCAAAATTTTATTATTTCGAAGAGGAGGGAGAAAAATATTCGAGAATGTAATATATCTTGACAATGCCGCATGCACACGGTTGGATGAGCAGGTACTTGAAGCAATGACACCTTATTTTTTTGATACCTATGCAGTAGCAACATCGGAATTTGGCTATTCTATGGGTCTCGACGCAAAAGAAGCGCTCGAAAGGTCCCGCGAAAGCATAGCTTCAAAGCTTGATGCAAACTCGGAAGAGCTTATCTTCACTTCAGGATCCACTGAGTCAAGCAACACAGCACTCAAAGGCGTTGCCCTGGCTCTTAAAGAAAAGAAAGGAAAACATGTTGTTGTCTCCAAGATAGAAGATTTTCCTGTGCTGAATACAGCAAAAGCTCTCGAGAGACAGGGCTTTAGTGCGACTTTCCTGGATGTCGACGCTGAGGGGTTTGTAGATCTCGAAGGGCTTAAAAACGCGATCACAAAGGAAACTGTTCTTGTCTCAATTCAACAGGGGAACCAGGAAATAGGAACAGTGCAGGATTTAAAAGCTATCTCGGAAATATGCGAAGAAAAAGATGTGCTCCTGCATACAGATGCTACTCATAGCTTTACCCGGCTCCCTCTTAATGTAAAGGAACTGCCCATAGACCTGATCACAATGTCCGCCCATACTATTCACGGTCCAAGAGGAATAGGTGCGCTTTACATCCGAAAAGACACTCCAATAACCAAGTTCATGGAAGGCGGTTTTCAGGAGTTTAACCTGAGGGCAGGAGTAGAAGATATTCCATCAGCCGTCGGTTTTGCAAAAGCTGTAGAGCTCGTAACCGAAGAGGAAAACAGGAAGATCAAAGCAATGAGAGATCGTGTAATTGATAAAGCTCTCTCCGAGATTTCAGAAGTTACCCTCAACGGAAGCCGGGAAAAACGCCTGCCTCAGAACGCAAATCTGACTTTCCATTATGTAGAAGGCGAATCCGTAACTTTGCATATGGACATGAGAGGTTTTGCAGTAAGTACGGGTTCGGCCTGTTTTAGCCGTTCCCTTGAAGCCAGCCATGTAATCAGGGGTATTGGAGGAGATCATGAGAGAGCGCATGGCTCAGTACGCTTTACCTTCGGGCGCTATAATCATATTGAGGATACTGATGCGGCTATTGAAGCAATGAGCGAGATAGTGGCAAGGCTCAGGGAAATAAGCCCCCTTGCAAGGAAATGAATGGAAAAAGGTGGAAAAAATAGTACGAAAAAGCAGAATACAGGCGATAATAGAAGTCAACCAGAGAAGATGATCAGAGATAGTTACAAAAAAGATAAGGTGAGACAATGAAGTTTCCTTACAGTCAAAAAGTGCTGGAGCATTTCAAGAACCCGCACAATGTGGGAAAGATAGAGAACCCTGATGGAAAAGGCCTTGAAGGAAGCCCGGCTTGCGGAGACATGGTCGCGGTTTACATTAAAGTCAATCCTGACACCAAGGTTATTGAAGATATAAAATTCGAATCTTACGGCTGCGCATCAAACATTGCCACAGCCTCGGTTATTACAGATCTTGCACGCGGAAAGACCCTTGATGAGGCAAAGAAAATAACATGGAAGCAGGCTTCGGAAGAACTTGGAGGACTACCTCCGATCAAAGCCCACTGCTCAGTACTTGCGGTTGAGGGCCTGCGGGCCGCAATCACAGATTATGAGGAAAAACATGGGCTTGTAACCGAGAAAGAGCCTACGACCGAAGAAGTAATCAGAAAAAGGCTAAAGCATGTTATGAACCCCCTGACTGGCCTTGACATCATCCGCACGAACCTTATCCTGAAAACAAGCGTTGAAGATGGGGTGGTGAGGGTGGTTGTAGACCTGCCTGCTAACCACCAGTTTGCTCAAGCGATAAAGGAAGATATTGTGGAAAAACTGGGGTCTTTGTGGGATGTCGAAAGGGTTGATGTAGTGTTTACGGCCTGACTCTCAGGTGAGATATAGTTTAAAAATGAAGAGAGGGGAGTATTTTCTCCTCTCAAATGAGTTTAGCTCAAATAAGCTCAGGCTGGAATATGTCCGTTCTTTCCCCTATCCCAATACAGGTTCAAAAGCCGATTAATTGAGATTTCATAGAATTCAGTCCGCCCAAGGGAGTTTATCGTGTGTTGAGATACAAGAAAAAACAACAAAGGAAATGCAAAAGCCGAAATAAGTCTTATGAATAAATTAAAAAAGAAGAACAGATTTCACAATGTAGACAAAGATGAAGATATGGGCTCTGACCTTTCTTTATAATACATGAAAAGTTCCTCTCCCCATTTTAAAGCCTGAGGCTCAAAGGAAATTAGGAATCGGGTTGTCAATCTTCCTTTTTTGTCAAGTAGAGATAGGAAAAAGATCTTATCAGTTACAATCAATGATATGGGCTTTAAGTCACCTTCGTATACCAGAAAATTAGAAGCTTTGCTTCTAAAGACATTTTTTATTTCTTTCTTATATTCGATCAGAGCTTTGTTAATGATGGGATTGCTTGTTTTTAAAAGTGGTATATCGGAATTATACTCAGTCTGGAAGGTCTCTAGAATTTTTCTTGTAACAATTGTTATAGCTTCGATGTCCTTTTGAAGATACTCGAAAAGAAGTAAAAGGGAAAAAGGATGAAATATCGAAATAAAAGACATTATACTCTTCGAACCCATTAAATTCGTCATAATCTCTTCTGGAATCCGGAAAACATTTGAGAAATCCTGTTCTATAATTTTAACGTGTCCCAGTTCTCCAACTTTTATAAGTATGTGGAAAGGAATAGGGCTTATGTCATGAGCAGACCAGAAGTCAATATTTTCTTCATATACTGAAAGCGTATTCAGGAAAAACTCTGCATTCGAAGCAATCACTGCACCCATATCTGAGAGGGAGTATATTCCATGATTTTCAAGAACAAGGCCCCAATCAATTAATTTTTTAATTTGGGGAGTAATTGATTTCCAGGGAAAATCAAGCACATCTTTGATATCCTCACTGCTTTTTGGGCCTTCTTCTTTAAGGAGTAAAAGAAGACTCTTTCTCTTTTCAGAAAGGAAAATCGTGTCTAGAAGCGAAGATTTCGTTTCTATTCTGGTGTGTGCTTTCGATTTCATTTTATCTCATTAATACTTGAAGGGACTATATAAATTCAATGAAAAATTCTTCATTTCAAGATGAAGTAACAGAAATCTAACTTTTTTCATTTATATCTTTAAAATGGATAAAGAATCGAAGTGTCAAAATGTCAGCACTTTCAATTCAGTTCAGAGTAGCCAGTTTAGAAGAACCAGTTTAGAAGAACCAGTTTAGAAGAACCAATTCAGAATAACCAAGACTTTTTGCTTATTCCAAAATCGTTTGCTTGGCAAAAGCCTCTAGATTATTCTTACCAGATGGATAAAAATCACACCGTTTTGGCTATATGAAATATAAATCAAAGTGTAGGGTGGTAATTTCAAAAAGGAGTTTGATACAAAGCTGGAAAACTGGAGGTTTTAAGATGAAAAACCCTAATAAACCTATAGTCTTTGCCCTGTTAATGGCGGCGCTTCTTATTATGTCGACAGGCTTTGCAGCGGCAAAAGAGGCAACAATAGTTGTAAAAAGTTCTGATACCCCTGCCAATAGGGTAGTTATTTTCAGTGCATTTTCACCTGAGAAAATTGAGATACACTCAGGGGAAAGTGTTACTTGGACAAATTTCAAGAAACCAAAAGCCCCAGTAGTGCTTGTAAGCGCCGAAGAGCTTTGGAAAGAGACAACGTTGAGCTATGGAAAAGCCTTTTCCTTTACTTTTGAAAAGCCAGGAACCTATGCCTTTACTCTTAAAGATAATCCTGATATAAAAGGGACAGTAACCGTACTTGCTGCGGAGTCACAGAAGGTAAGTTCAGAAACATCTGAGGAAACAATCACTGTAGAAAAAACGCAGGTTCATTCAGAGTCAAAGTCGTCTATGAAAGATCTAGAGAAAAATGACAAGAATGAAGAAGATGTCCATGATGAAGAAAAGATAGTAATATACTCAACAACATTTACTCCAGATCTCATAGAAATAGAAAAAGGAAGTACTGTTTCATGGGTAAACTATAAAAGGCCAAAGGCACCCTCAGTGCTTGTGAGTGAGAATGGTTTGTGGGAAAAACAAACTCTTAACTACGGAAAAGCGTTTTCATATACGTTTGAAGATTCAGGAACTTACACATTCAGTCTAGAAGGAGTTCCAGAAGCAAAAACTACTGTTGTAGTAAAGTAAAAAATGATATATTTAACGAAAAATTAGAAAAACTAGGCTAAAAAATCCACGTCAGGAAACCCAATTAAACACCGAAAAATTTGTCACCTGCGCAAATATAGAGAACTAGGAGTTACGCAGTTGGCTCCTAGCATCTCATTTTTCATAAGTTTCCAAATATATGAATTAATTTAATGTGTATAGAGGATTATTTGAATATGCTGTCACTGCCACTCTTCTAATTTTCATAGCACATTCAAACCAGGAGATTCCACTTTTGATTCTTTGTAATTCCATTCTGAGAAAAGCTCTTAATGAGAACATTATATGTGTTCTTTGTGACTCTTCCTTTCTTGCCTGGTATTTTTCGACACCATAGAACTGCTTTATTCCTCTATGGTATTCCTCAATTTTCCATGAATTCTTTGCCAAATCCTCACGTTTTGCTTCATCCATATCCTGAACATCTGTAACCCAGTGTTGCGTGTCTACATCTTTTGAAACTATCCGAAACACCTTTACAAATCCATATGCTTTGAGGTGAACCACAAGTCCTTTTGTGCTTCTTTGTCTGGGGATTGCCTTTGAAGGCAACGAGTGAAAGCATCATGAAAAGGAGCATTAGCTACGTTTGGATAACATTTAGCAGCTTCAGTGCAAATAAAAACATTAATCTCAGCATTATTAAGATACTTAAAATTTTCAGGAATATTTACTCCTGAAGGACAGGGCATGAAGTACTGGCAGCCAGTACAGTTCACCCTTGTCTTTGACCTGTAGATTTCCTTTACTTTAGAAACCAGCTTTTTTCATCCTCTTTCAGAAAATGAGGAAAACCATTTTCCGCAAGTTTTATGTTATTCTCCACCTGCACCGGATCAGACATGCCGCTCAGGACAATAAATCTCAGGATAATCCCAGAGCAATCAAGAAATTATTAGAAAGATGGGAAATATTGTGGAGAGGGACGAGAGACGCTAGAGATCGGTACGAAACCAACCTTTCCAGAGGACAGCTTGACCAAAGGAACTGGCGAGAAACGCTAGAGTTCGGTACGAAACTAAGAATCAGGACTTAAAAACTTTGAAAAAACAACGATGATAGGTATTATATAAAAAGAGACTAAAATATGAATGGGTCAGGGTAGAAGATAAGAAATATCCTTTTGTGAATTATGGGCTTCGGGTATGTAAAGCTACAGGACTTGGATAAATAACGAGTGATTTAAATATTCCTTTTTCGATCAAGAAAGTACCGATCTAGAGTGCAATGTGGTCTCAATTAGTAGATAAATCCGCATAGAAACATATTTTAATTAATGGAGAACTATACAAAAGTAAAATTCCATTTTGAATCCCTATGAAGGTGTATTTTTGAACCTGGGAATATTGAAGAAAGTCGTTGCGACTATCTTACTGCTTACAGTGGGAGTATTTCTGATCCGTGCTTACTGGACAGAGATTGTACCTGCTCTTGGAGAGAGCTTGAAAATGCTCACTGAAACACGGATTCAATATGTTATTCTGGCGTTCTTAGTTTACCTGTTGAGTGTGTACTTATTTGCAGTCCGCTGGCAACGAGTACTCTATTGCATTGGTTACACTCTTAAAGCTACAGACCTTTTTCCAATTCTTTTCGGAGCAATTTTTGTGAATAATCTGACTCCAGCGAACCGGACAGGAGGCGAACCCCTGCGGATATTTTGGGCTAACAAGCGCTTCGGGATAAGCTATACTGACGCTTTCATAACGATTTTCTTTGAAAGGCTCGTTGAAGCGATTCCCATTATCTTGCTCTTATTCTATGTGCTATACCTCTTTCCCTCTTTAGAGATTAAATTCCTGCCCCAGAAAAGTATTCTGACTTTAAATTCAACTTATCTGTTGCTCCTGACCTTCCTTGCAACTGGAGTGCTGGTATGGATCTTCCGGGAAAGATTTACTGTCTTTCTTAAAGATATACAGCAAAACTGGAAAAAGCTTAACAGATCCTTTATTCCTGTTCTCCTGTTCTCCTGCTGGGTCTGGATTCTTGATATAATACGTTTAAAGTTAATTGCCTTAGCTCTCAATATTCCTCTCTCTCTGTATATTATTTCAGCAGTTTCAATATTGTACCTTCTACTCGGGCTTCTACCAGTAACCCCCGGAGGAATAGGAATAGTCGAAGGGGGCCTAATCTCCCTGCTTTTATATTTTGGGTTGACTCTTGCCTCCGCAGGTAGTTTCATTTTTTTAGAGCGTTTTATTTCCTACGGGCTTAGCAGCCTGATAGGGTTCCTTTACCTATTTTATTATGGAGGGTTTAAGATATGGAAAAACACAAAATCGCACTGATAAGTGACTGGTATTTTCCAAAGGTTGGTGGAATCGAGTATTCCATGCACACCCTTGCTAAAACCCTGACCACGCATGGATATCAGGTTAGCGTTATTACAAGGAGCTACCCAGGTGTCCCTGAACACAGTATAAGGGACGGGGTATCAGTAATAAGGGTCAAAGGTAGACCTTTACCCGGACAGAGTCGGTTTCTTATGCCAGGCGCATATAAAGAACTCTTCAGTCTATTGAAGAATGGTAATTATGAGATTGTCAATTCGCATGGGCTGGATTCTCCCCTAAGTATGAGTGCTCTTATTGCATCCAGAAAACTTGGAATTCCTGTAGTTGTTACTAATCATTCCCTTGTGGGAAACACGCCATATCGTCTTCTTTTTTACTTTATAGGTAAATTACTCTTAAAAAATACAGATTCTGTAGTTGCTGTTAGCTCGGCAGTTGAAAAAGACTCAAAGCTGATGACAAAAAAACCTATTTACCGGATTTTTAATGGAGTTGATTCAGAAGATAAAATTGTCAAAGTATCTTTTCCTGTTAGCACTAAAGGAAAACTTGTAATAGTTACGGTTGCACGCATGACAAAGAAAAAGGGTGTTCAAAACATTGTAGCTCTTGCCCCTTCACTTCTGGAAAAGCATAAAAATTTGCTGTTTGTAATGATAGGAGACGGTCCACTCAGGGAAAAGCTGGAAAGTACGGTAGAAGAGGAAGGTTTATCCGAAAATTTCTACTTTACAGGGGAAGTATCAAGGGAGAAAGTGATGGGATATCTGGAACAGGCAGATATCTTTGCCCTTCCCTCGATTAATGAGGCTTTTGGAATTTCGATTCTGGAGGCAATGTCAAAAGAGGTTCCTGTTGTAGCAATGAATAATAGTGGGGTTTCGGATATTATCACGAACGGCGTGAACGGATATCTTGCAGACAGCCTTCCCGAATTTTCATCCTACCTTGAGAACCTTATAGAAACCCCAGCCCTGCGAACCTCCTTTGCCAGGGAGGCT
Source organism: Methanosarcina sp. (assembly GCA_035560835.1). GTDB lineage: Archaea > Halobacteriota > Methanosarcinia > Methanosarcinales > Methanosarcinaceae > Methanosarcina. The sequence continues at coordinate 7,379 of DATMYS010000475.1, read as the reverse complement.
TCAGGCAGGCTTTCAAACTATGACTGGAACAGGATTTGTGAACAGACAAGCAGGGTATATAGAAGTGTCATTCATGAAAAATATCACAATAACCGTTGATGTGGAAGAAGACTGTCCTCCGATGCTTACAAGTACGAGAGGTATGGAAGAAGGACTGCCTGAGTTGCTGGATCTTTTCAAAAAAGAAGGAATAAAAGCAACCTTTTTTGTTACCGGGATGATGGCTGAGCGGTATCCTGACCTTGTGTACAGAATTCCGAAAGAAGGGCACGAGCTTGGATGCCATGGATATTCCCATGTGCGTTTTGACCGGATGGAAAAGAAGGAAGCAAGGCTTGCTCTCAAACAGGCTGGAAAAGTTCTGAGGCAGTTTGAAAAGAAACTGGTTTCTTTCAGGGCTCCAAACCTCCAGTTCCCGAAAAATTATCTTGGGCTTCTGGAAGATGAGGGTTTCAGGTACGATTCATCCATTGCAGCATATAAGCCTCCATTTCCCCGAAGTAAAGTTGAAGGCAAAATAATAAGAATTCCTGCGACGATTACTTCCTCATTTATAAGGCTGCCTCCAGGATTTTTTCTCCCGCTCCTCAAGCGCTCAGAGTCGCCTGTCATCTTTGTCCACCCCTGGGAATTTGTAGATATGTCAAATATGCCCATACGTCTGGATTGCAAATTTAATACTGGAGAAAAAGCCCTTAAAAACCTTAAAATCCTGATCCGCACCTTAAAAGCTCAACACTGTGATTTTTTGACTTTGCAAGAAAGAGCAAAACTTGAAAAATACAAGTGACTACCTGAAAAGAGTAAGCAAATCTTTTGTCCCCTATTAGAAGATGCCAATGCTACTTGGAACTCTGCCTGGAAAACTATCTCAGTGAAATAAGTTCGTAAGATTATGTTTCAGGCCTTTATGCTTTCAGGCTATTACGGTTTCACGCTGTTATGGTTTCAGGCTATTACGGTTTCAAACAATTATTATTTTAAGATGTTATGATTCTATGATGTTGAATATTCAGGCCGGGGTAGAATTGAGTTTTAACTGAAGTAATGACACGAAAATTATTCCTCAATAACTTCCAGAAGCTTCCTTATTTTATCGTTTTCTATGGAATAAAGCCTCATCTTTCCTTCTTTTCTTACTTTAATTATCCCCCAATCCTGCAATTTTGCAAGGTGCATTGAGGTATTGGACTGAGTTCTACCAATGAGTTCAGGGATCTCGCAGGCGCATAGCTCTCCTTTGCAGTCACCGCATTTATTCTCATTGCATTGGCGCTCGGCCTCAAGAAGAACCTTGATAATCCTGTACCTTGTATCTTCGCTCAGTGCCTTGAAAAGCTGGATATTTCCTTCATCAATCATATCAGTAATCATTGAATTTGAGAAATTATATATATCTTTCTAGAACTGAATAAGAAAATCAAGCATTTGATCTGGCTGCCTTTAAATTGCTTATGAAGATAAGGGTCCTCAGTTCTCATTTTCTGGCCGCTTTCTTAGCTTCTTTTGTTATCTCTTTCATCATCTCCCCCACAAGATTAGCTTTTTCACAATGGGAAGCTTCTTTAGGCTTGCAGTTAAGGAGAATGCTCATCAGTCTGTCAGCCATCCGGTAAAATTTGAGATCTTCAAGCCGGATCAAAAGTGCAGATAGGCTTTCACTAAATTCCCTGCATTTATCGTGATTGCAGACAGCCTCCTCATGCAACTGACATACCGATTGCAGATCCTTTACTATCTCGCTCGGAATATTCTCGACCATAAAAATCAATCCGATTCACCACATCTTTTTAATAAATTGAAGGAGCGGTTGAAAGTCTAAATGTAAAATTTGGCAAAGTAGAATCTGGCACTCTTAACTGAAAAGCAAAAAAAATAGTCTCAAATTTGTAAGGCCAGTATTTTAAAATGCATACTCATGCCTGCAGTGCTCCATTATATCCTCTATAAAATCCGAGTAAAAGTCATCCGGAACTGTTACTTTATCTCCTGCCCTTATGGCTCTGGCTTCGAGGTCTTCTTTACATGCGTAAATTTTGAACTCTGTCTGTTCCTCTATCTCGGTAAGCAGGTGATAGACCCCATCTCCTGCAAGATAGATTCTGGCTTTCCCGGAACGCGCAGCCAGTTTGAGGCATAACTCCGCCCTCGGGCTGAAGGGAGGTTTTGTCAGCAGGAACACATCCGATTGTTCTTGTTTCATAATATCATCCGAATAATCCTTAATCAGCAGCTAGTATTATAGTTGTTATTAAAACGAGATAACACAGTCTGAGCCTTCCACCACTTTAAAAAAATCTTCCTCGTCGGTCAGTTCCAGAGTTTCTATCAAAGTTTCCCCAAAAAGGCGCCTTTCCATCAGCGAGGGTTCGTGCACAAGCACTCTCAACTCTCCATATGCATAGAGGATATCTGCAAGGTTTGGTAATCCAAGCTTTTTGCTGTCTTGATCTGCAATTGCAAGATAAACTCCGTCACCATAAAGCCCGAGAGTGACATCCATCTCGCTAAGGCTTACAGCAGCCGCATTTAATGCTCCGAAAGCTTTTTCACTACCGTAAGGGGCTGTGTCCAGCAGATAGAAAACTGATTTCATAGATCTGAACCTCTCAAAAGTTGGGTCTTATCATTAAAATCTTATCTTGAAAGTGAAATGACTCTGTCACTTTTGCTCAACATTTCCGACAGTTCATAAAGACTGGTAATTTGTATTCCGGGGAAGTAGTCTCTGCAGTTACTTCCCTGTATAATCTCTTCTTCTGGAATGTAGCCTCTTGCACCGGCACATCGCGCACAAGCTCGGACTACCGCTCCTTTTTCCGTAAGTCCGGAAAAAAGTTGTCCTGCATTGGTGAAAAAGGATGGATTCTGACCTTTTTTGGGAATATGCACTGCGTCTAAGTATAGGAATATGTTTACTTTATAATGTTTAAGCGCAGTCTCAGCGAGTTTGTAGGCAATCTCAGCATATTCGGAAATGTAAGGGCCATCAGTAAGTACTATAGTTAGCGTCTTCAAAGCTTCCTCCGAATAATTTGTGCTTATGTAACAGCTGCTCAAATATATACAGCCAGAAATTGTAGCTGCTCCTCGTTATATGCATACTCTGGCTCTTTAAGCGGTGTACACTTTTCCAAGGTGGCCTGACCAGCCACGAGCTTTATGGCAAAGCTGTAACAGCCCTGTTCGCCGCATTTGCCACAGTTGGTTTGGGGCAGATATTTATAGATATCCATGAGTTCGACCCTGATCTTTTCCCTTGGAGCAGGGACAACACCTTTTAAAATAGCTTCATTGATAGTGTTCTTCAGGCTTTCAAGCTCTTCTCTAGCTTCATCCTCGTTTTTAACCATTCTCATGCTGACTTTTCCGCTACCATAAATAGTTGTAATAATTTCTCCACTTTTAACTATCAAGCTATTTTTTTTATCCAAATAGTTGCCTCTAAGAAAGATAGGCTCAAGGATTTTCAAGATCCCACCCAAAGGTGGAGCCATATTTGCAATTACCCTGAATTTTGAGGAGTCTGCTATACAGGGCAAAAGTTGCCTGATTTCTGCAATTTCCACAGGTTTTGCCTGAGAAAGATCTTTAACTTCCCCTGTACTACTTTCTTTCTTACCTTTCAGGAAGTTTTTGCCGTATTCACTTAATTTAACATTTCTTCCCTCTAGTTCAATAAGTCCCGCATCTTGCAAAATCTTGAGATGAAACTCAAGCGTTTTTTTCCCGGCTATCTCTTCGATTTCCTCAATATCTCTATCGTCATTTGCAAGGAAATTAATTATTTTCCTTCGGGCCTTATTGGCCATCGCAAAATTCACCAACTTTGTCTCACTCGTACCTTCTGGCATTTTTACATCTCCCAGCACTGTTGAAGTCCAATTCTGCTCTTCATAATTCAGAATATCAACAAGCCTGTTTTAAGAGTAAAACCTAACTCTTTCAAACTATTCTTACGATTAGTTATGAGATCATATCCATAAAAACCCAAAAGCCAAATATCAAATAAGATTGATACAAACACATTAAACCGCTGAGTATGTCTTGAGGAATAACAAACGTAGAAGAAGTAAAAGAACAAAATTTATGTTGATTTCTCCAGTTTAATCATCTAATTTTTTCATTAGCGCCTCCATTTATGTAGGTTGTGATTTTAATTATCTGTAGCTCAAATATAAGCAGTTAAAACCTGCAAATGTTCCTTATTGGCTGCATATTTTGCCTCTTTAAGCAATTTGCATCTCTCCAAGGTGGTTTCTCCTGCCATGAGCTTTACAGCAAAGCTATGACAGTCCTGTTCCTTGCATATACCACAATTGGTCTGGGGCAGGTACCTGTATATCTCCGTAACCTCGACATTTTGCTTCTCTCTGAGAGCTGGTGCTTCTCCTATTTTGATAGCTTCATTGATTGTATTTCCGAGTCCCTCGAGTACTTTTTTAGCTTCAGTCTCGTTTTTAATCATGCCTATACTAACTTTCCCACTACTATAGACAGTTATAATAATTTCTTCTTTTTCAATTATCAGGCTACGTGTTCTATCCACATATCTGCTTCTAGGAAAAAGAGGCTCAAGAATTTTCAAGGTCCCACCTAATGGAGGAGTCATATTTGCAACTATTCTTGACATTGAAGGATCTGCTACTCAAGGCATCAGTTTTCTTATTTCAGTGATTTCCACAGGTTTTGCTTGAGAGATATCTACAATTTTCTCTTCATTTTTTTCTGTTTTATCCTTAAGGAACTTCCTGACGTGTTCGCTTAATCTTACAGTACCTTCTTTTAACTTCATCAGGTTTGCCTCTTTTTAAAATGCTAGTTGAGTTTGTGATCACAGTTGTAATCATAACAATAGGACTTATGCACTCGAGGAACAAAATCAAGCACGGCAATCACTGTAGATTAAAGTCATGTTTCTGACAGTTAAAGGTCTAATGCTGTTGATTTTTCAGTTCAACTGCATAGGTCCTAAACAAAATAATTCCAGATATTTCTGATCAAAATAAGATACTTTAGTACAACATTAATTGTGCTTCTAGTTATTCGGACTTAAGTATAAGTAGTCAAAACCTGCAGATGTTCCTTATTTACTATGTATTTTGGCTCCTTAAGCGGTGCACATTTGTCCAAGGTGATCTTTCCTGCCATTAGCCTTACGACAAAGCTATAGCAGTTCTGTTCGCCACATTTGCCACAGTCTGTCTGGGGAAGATATTTATAGATCTCTCTAAGCTCAACTCTAACTTTTTCTCTAGGAACTGGTACTACTCCTCTTTTGATAGCTTCATTAATGATAATTCTGAGTTCCTCGAGTACTTCTCTTGCTTCAGTCTCGTTTTTAATCATTCCTATACTAACTTTCCCACTACTATATACAATTATAACAATTTCTTCTTTTTCAATTATCAGGCTACGTGTTCTATCTACATATCTGCTTCTAGGAAAAAGAGGCTCAAGAACTTTTAAGGTTTCACCTAATGGAGGGGTCATATTTGCAATTATTCTCAATCTTGAAGGGTCTACTATGCAAGGCATAAGTTTCCTTATCTCAGTGATTTCCACAGGTTTTGCCTGAGAAAGATTTACAATTTTCTCTATATTATCTTCTATTTTATCTTTGAATGAATCACCATCGTGTTCGTTTAACCTTACAGACCCTTCTTTTAAATTAATCAAGTTTGCGTTTTGTAATGTACTGAGATGAAAATCAAGTGTTGACTCACCAAATACCCTTCTTATTCCCTCCTTACCTCTATCGCTATTTTCTTTAAGGCCCGAAACCACATCAGCCAGAAACTCAACAGAGATCCCCATAATCATTTCTTCATCTTCGATACTGGTGTTATTTCTGCTGCCAACACAACCGAGTCCAATTCCTACTTTGCCTTCTTTGTATGTCTGCACAACACCTTCAGAGCATAAACTTTGCATTCCTACGAAACTTGTTTCAAGCCTACTGCCTGTCTTATACACATAGGCTTGGGTAAGTAGCATAGCTTTTTTGGGGTTACAAATAACTACTATAACATCTGGAACAAACGATGTCTTTTCTAGAGGAGAATATATAATAGCATCAGTGGAGTTAGGCGGAAGGACAGGTATTTTTTTAACAGTACGACTTGCAGACCCCTGTGCACTAAATAATTTAAATCCTTTGTAGTAAGATTCTCCGCTGAGCACTTCTGGAGGTATTTCATTAAAGCCTAGTGCACCAGATCCAATTTTACACATTTGATCTTCAGCCAGGGTATAGAACTCTTCTCCTGTCGTCCTCACTCTGTCAACGAACTGGCAATGAGTCATAACCTCGTCTACTTTTTTAATCCCTGATGGGATTTCTCCCTTTTTCGAAATAAGTTTTACTGCAACAGGAGAAGTCTTAAGTTCCAGATATTCGATCATCTTCTGTCCGTAACTGTTTATTTCTCTTACATCCATACTTTTACCCCAATTTTTAACCCAAGCGTTACGAATTTATTAGCAATAAAATTTCATACATCAATTGCAGAGATCCTTCAGTACTTCAACACTTTTACTAAGGCTCTTGAATATTGATAATCAGAACCCAATTTACTTTCGTATATTTCCAGTAAGCGTTCAAAAAAGTATAAAAATTAACTATATTTAGGGCAGATTTCCTTAAGACCTGAAACTACATCAGCCAGAAGTTCAATAGAGATCCCCATAACCATTTCTTCGTCTTCCATCTTAGTAAAGGTCCTGCTACCGAGACAACCGAGCCCAATGCCTGCTTTGCCTTCTTTGTATGTCTGGACAACACCTTCAGAGCATAAGCTTTGCGTCCCTACAAAACTTACTTCCAGCCTGCCCCCTGTCTTATACATGTAAGCTTGGGTGAGTAACATAACTTTTTTGGGATTACAAATAATCACTGCAACATCTGGAACAAGCGATGTCTTTTCGAGGGGAGAATATATAATAGCGTCAGTAGTGTTAGGCGGAAGAATAGGCATTACTTCTGCAGTACGTCTTGCAGCTCCCTGGGTACCAAATAGTTTGAACTCTTTATAATACGATTCTCCGCTGGGCACTTCTGGAGGTATTTCATTAAGGCCTAATGTACCAGATCCAATTTTACACATTTGATCTTCAGCCAGGGTATAGAACTCTTCTCCTGTCGTCCTCACTCTGTCAATGAACTGACAGTGAGTCATAACCTCGTCTACTTTTTTAATCCCTGATGGGATTTCTCCCCCTTTTGAGATAAGTTTTACTGCAACAGGAGAAGTTTTAAGCTCCAGATATTCTACCATTTTCTGTCCGTAACTGTTTATTTCTTTTACATCCATACTTTTAGCTCCAATTCAAATTCAAGTTTTTCAAATTATTTACTCTGAAATTTCATATTATATATG
>DATMYS010000474.1:0-3758 GCA_035560835.1 Methanosarcina sp. | reverse complement strand
AAACAGACATGTATTAATTTCCTGTAAAAGTTTCCCTGTATCTGGCAAAATAGAATTAAAAGCAGTCTATGACTGAAACACTGAGTCTGAAGTGACGACCATCGTTCTGCCAAAACGAAATTCATGTCTTTATATGAAATTATTCCGCTTGAGCGAACGAAATGATTGAAACTGACCCATCCTCCCGCGACGGGCCTCAGGTAGCGGAACTCGGGTGATTATGTCAGAACTGCCGGGAATCTAACCATATAGATAATTTAGAAAGTTTGGAGGAAATAATAACCATGAAAGACAACTTACCGGAAAAAGGTGCAATCGTTCAGAGAGACCGTGAAACCTATGCAATCGCTCCTCACATACCGGGAGGAATTGCGGACCCGAAAACCCTCAGGAAGATAGCCGATGTTGCGGAAAAATATGGGGCTGCTGCTCTTAAGATGACTTCTGCCCAGAGGATTGCAATCGTGGGCCTGAAGGAGGAAGACCTTGAGAATGTGTGGGCTGAGCTTGATATGAAACCCGGCGCAGCTGTAGGGCTTTGCGTAAGAAGTGTAAAAATCTGTCCTGGGACGACCTTCTGCAAGCAGGGAAAACAAGATGCTGTGGGCCTGGGTCTTAAACTGGATGAAAAATACCATGGAATGCCAATGCCCTCCAAACTGAAAATGGCTGTTTGCGGCTGTCCGAATTCCTGCTCTGAACCTGCCATCAAAGATATAGGTGTAATGGGCACTGCCAAAGGATATACTCTGATGGTAGGAGGCTCTGCGGCTGCAAGTCCAAGACTTGCTGAGGTTGTCGCAAAAGAACTGTCTGAAGAAGAAGTTCTCGACACGATCGAGAGAATTATTAATTTCTATACAAATTCTGGCACGAAAAAGAGGCTTGGAAAGTTCATTGAAGGCATGGGCCTTGAGAATTTCAAATCCGAGGTAGGTCTGTAAAACCGGGTAAGCTTGGATGTGGCACTTACAGCTTAAACTGCTTCGTTCAGCGTTGAGTGCTCTGATCTGCTCCCATTCAAAGTATTTCCTCTGTAAACTCTTAACCAACTCTTAACCCAGGATAAATCCGGAGTTTCAGGGATTGAAATTCATAACGTTTCCAATGTAGCGGAAAAATTTATACCGACCAGGCATATATGGGATGGATATCAGAATAGAATAATAACTGATAGGCGGATATCAGAAATAGAATATATATATGATATAAAGTGTAATAAAAAACGGTTAGAATATTCACATAAGCCTTGTTGATATTAACACTAAGGCACGGTGTTAAGACATAATATTAAGTTAAGGCATAATGCTAAAAAACAAAAAATGTGGTCAAAAGGGGAGAATTACATGAAAGTTACTGAGATGAAATCCTCACCTGAAAAGCCGAACCCACATAATGTGAGCGTCCGGCTGCTCTACAATACCGAACACGCCCAGGCTGTACATATAGAACTTAAGCCAGGTGAAGCCTTAAAAAAGCACGTGACTCCTACAGAAGTCTTTTTCTATATTCTTGAAGGAAAAGGTATTGTTGAAATTGGCGACGAACAACAGGAAGTGAGCCGGGATATGCTGATCGAGAGTCCTGCAAAGATTCCCCACCGCCTGCTTAATCCAGGAGATGGAATTTTCAGGGTGCTGGTCGTAAAGGCCCCAAGACAAACCGAGGTTACACGCATGCTATAAAGCGTAAAGCAGTGTAAGAACGGTTATTAAAACGGTTCAAAACAAGGTCTAAATGGAAGAAAAAACAAAACCCACAAAAATTGCGGTAGTGCGCTGCGACATCGCCTCGGAAACCTGTCCAGGGGTAGGCTGCTTTAAGGCTTTCAATGAAAGAAAGTCCCACTTTGAGTCCTACACCGAAAACACTCAGATGATCGCTTTTTTCACGTGCGGAGGCTGTTCGGGTAGAAGAGTGTACCGTCTGGTAAACGCCCTCAAAAAGTATGAGCTGGATGCAGTACACCTCAGTTCCTGTATGCTTATGGAAGATACTTATCCTAAATGTTAACCTGGATAGTATAAAAAAGACTATGTTTTAATCCTGAAAAGTCTATTCGAATATTTCCTAATAAGTCTGAATATATGAAAGATTGATTAATTAGTTATTATATTAAGACTATAAATATGTGATTGGCGCGGCAACACTAATTTAGCGGGCAACATTCCTCTTGTTGTTAAAAGCCGCTTTATTGTGAATAAAAAGAACAGGGGTAGAAAAAATGTTATCAGATTGAGAAGAGGGAGCGGCTGGTTTAATAGGTAGCTTATACAGAAATGTTCTTTTTTGCCTAAGAGGCTCTAAAATGTGTATTTATGTGCACTAATGTACAAAAGGTTACTTTTTAAATCTTTATTGTATAGGTTTGTACATACGCGTATGTTTAGCGACATGATCTTTTTAGGTGTATATATGTTAATTCATTATGCTTAACCTACAATTGAAAAATTCTTCGACGACATTAAATAAAGTCACATACTTAACTAATTTCTAAAAAGGAACTCTATTATGCCTGTGACTACATCACAACGACTCAGTCAGAAACTTGTAAAGCCCAGTTAATTACCCAAAAAGCAACCCTGAAAAATATCGTTTAATGTCGTCATAGTCTTTGTATATATCATACTACAAGTCTGGCGTCTAATGTGCTGTCTTGTCGTCTGATGTTCGCAGACGCGGGTCTAACTAACTTCAGAGTAAGCAAGCAATTTTCCAAAAAAGAGCCAGTATATAACGAAATATTACATGTCTCATTGTTCGGTTTGAAACGAATAGTTGTAGGTATATGAGTTGCTTGATATTTGTGGACGTCACCGCAAAATTCCTTTCCGTTGGCAGGGTTAATTTTCACTCTGTAAAGTTGGTTTATGTCATTTAATAACTCTTTTCTGTCCTGATAATGCTCGGTCAAAGTCACAAGTGCCTTTTGTACATCGGTAGCTGCCATAGCATCGAGCTTCTCACCGTGCAAGAACATACCGTAAATTTCGCAATTATTCGTTTTATCACCTCCATATATACGGTCTCTAAACTTTACCTCTTTAAGCTAGGGTGTTTATACCTGCTTTAAGGGTTGTTCCTGAGAAGCCGTTAAAATTAATTTTTCCTTAAGTCTGTACTAGTGCTTAGATTCTGATATAAATCCATAAAAGTAATATTTCTGCGTCATCTTAAATATTTTAATAAATAGTCATTTTACCTTCTAAATAGGAGATGTTAAAATGTCTTTTTTAAACGAAATATTACCTGAAACTGCGGAAGCTTTCGGACAGATGAGAAATTCTATTTTCAAAGATGGATTTTTAGACCTCAAATCAAAAGAATTGATTGCTGTCGCCTCCTCAGTACTTATGCACTGCCAGTTCTGCGTTGATATGCATTCACAAAGGGCAGGCGCTGTCGGGGCTACAAAAGAGGAGATTGCAGAAGCCATTACAGTTGCAATGTTTATTTCTGCGGGTGCACAGATAGGATGGACTAATTTATATAAGGAAAATATATACGACAAAATTTTTGAAACAGACAAGGACAAGGAAGAAGATGATTGCTGCTGTTGCTGTAAGGACTGAAATCATTGGTTATTTTCATGAGCTGATCCCAAAACTCAAAAATTGGTTCTTTAGATCTCGGTTTTAAAGAAATTATCTGGGCTATTGATTTGGAAAGTAATCCTGAAACTCTCACGAATTTGAAAGTAAAAATTGGTTTTGGGATAGGTTCCATATTAAATCCCATAACAGCTGATTGATGTATAT
>DATMYS010000473.1:0-6137 GCA_035560835.1 Methanosarcina sp. | reverse complement strand
AAAACTGGAATGTGATATCGATTTCAATTTAAACACTAAACATTTGGGTTTGAGTTTTTCCGCCGAAATCGATATCAGCAGCTCAAAATCCTTAACCGAATACAAATGGAATAGAATTATACTTTATTCGCTATTTACTCTGAAAGCTTCAGATACTTCTCTCTGAACTCGGGGTTTCTCATAAGGCAGCACTTTGCATTATATGCAGGGTCTTTCCTGATCTTTTTCCAGACATCCTTTATCCTATCTCTATGGACATTCCCATAGGGGATTGGGATACAGGCACAGGGAAGAATATTCCCTTCCGGGGTAATATGGAGCCATTTCCGGCCTGCCATACAGCCTGTGGTCTTCATAACCTGCGGGATAGGAAAGATTCTGGGCCCTTCTTTCTCCCTGGCTCCCAATACGAAATTCTCAAATTTTCTCAGATCCTTTGGAGTCATGATTTCAGAGGCATGATCCATCCACCTGCCCGTAGGAACTATTTCGTAGAAGGAGAGTTCATGGACTCCAAGCTCGGATGCAAGAACATACAGTTCTTCAAGCTCATTCACATTGTCCCTGGAAAGCACCACATATATATTTACAAGCAGCCCTACCTTAATTCCGTTTTTGACGGCTTCAACCGCGCTTTTAAAAACTCCTTTCCTGCCCCGTACATGATCGTGTTTATCCTCGTATGAGCTGTCAAAACTGACAGTAAGGGAATAAAGACCCGCTTCTTTCAGGCGGCGGGCTCGTTCTTCGGTCAGTCCTACTCCAGAGGTAAACATACCTGTAATGGCCTTTTCAGGATCTACATATCTTATCAGGTCTTCCAGGCCCGGATAGGTCAGGGGTTCGCCTCCGTCAAAGATCACAAAAGTTGTGCCCATTTCGAGCACCTGGTCGATTGTAGATTTTACGATTTCAGGGGCGAGCTTTTCACGATTTTTCGTGTCAGGAAGAGCGCAGTGAATACAGTTATTTGGGCATTCTTCAGTAATGGAAATCGTTACCTGGTCAGGAATCATTTTTCCCAGAATAGAATAAATCTGGCTTTTTACCAGGCGGTCAAAGCCTGGGCTTGGCACAGGGGGCATCCAGGTTGAACAGATGAGTTGGTTGGTCTCGACTTTTGCAGGCTTTTCACCTTCAAAAATTGTGAGATTTTTCTCAAGAGTTTTTCTCACAAGGACGGACGCAGCCCCGCTGGTTTTCATCTTCATCTGTCCGTCTTCGATCTCAGTATAAACTCTGAAAAGAGGGCTTTTATAGAAATCGTATTGCATATTGTTCTTGCACCTGACATTTGATAATGTCCATATCGGTTCCGTTCTCTTCGGCTCTTTTAAATTTCAGTTCATCTGTTCCTGAGGAGTGCCCTGCACTTTAAAATTGCAGAGGGTTTATTCTTTAGCATGAACGCAAAAACCTGCATAGCCTGCTCAATTGAACTTCCATGAATAAATGAGAGGTCCTCCTTTTCGAAGACCTTAGCCATCTCATCAATTTCTCCATCCGTCATTTTCCTGAGAGTCTCAAGCCCTATTCGGCCCAGGTAGTGTTCGGCCAGAAATTCCTTTTCCCAGGTCTTCCGGTACGCTAAAAGGGCAGATTTTGAGACATCTCCTTTGCTTATGGAATCTGCAGCGACATCTCCACATATCTGGCCTGCCCTCATTGCATAGCCTATTCCCGACTGCCCTGCTGCCCCGCCAACAACCATTATTCCATCGGTTATGTACTCCTTTGGAAGGGTTACTATAGGGTCTCCTCCGGAAAGTTTTCTTACAACTTCAAGCTCTTCGAGCCCTTTAAGCTTTTTGAAATTTTCAACCCAGGCATTAAGGTAAGGCGTTACATCGGTTCCACATCTGCGTACATAAGCTCCGATTGCGGCATTGTCGCCGCCTCTTGGAGCGTATGTAGTTTTCCAGCCTGGAGCATGATTCCCTATATAATACTCAAACATCTTCGATTTCCCGAGTTCGGGACTCCTGATATCCAGTTCAATTCCCCATGCAATATCTTCAGGATGTTTCATTGTCTTCAGGCCAACAAGGGAAGCCATTTTTGAATTTATACCGTCGGAAATAATAACAAGTTTTGAGGTGAATGCCCCGGCAGAGGTATTGACAGTAAATTTTTCTCCTTCCCTGTGGATATTCTGCACTTTTACTCCTTTTAGAAGATCAACGCCGGTTTTCATTATTTTCTTTGCATAATACCTGTCGAATTCGGTCTTATCAATAGCATATCCGGGCGTTTCGACCTCAACTGTCCTTCCTGATGGGGAAATAATCTTCATGCCTTTGAGATAATGCACAACATAAGAAGGGTCTGCCTTTTCTCCGCATTTATCTAACATTCCCTTAAAAAAAGAGTTTGCAGGATGGGGAGGATGCCCTATGTCTTCTTTTTTTTCCAGTAAAAGGACCGTCGCCCCTTTCTCACATGCGTTTCTTGCAGCCATCAGCCCTGCAGGAGATGCCCCTATTACAATAATATCTGCATCCATTTTTTTCTCTACCTGTTTTACCAGAGAACGGAGGTGTAACCTCCTGCATAAATGCACAGCACCACGTCAAGAATCATTGATCCGAACATAATCGCTCTATAATTTGAACCATTAAGAAAGAGCCTACCACCCCTCTCTGGAGTAGGGTGTTTGATGAAATCAAGACACTGAGTAAGCATCCAGAGTCCTGAAGTAAGGGCTCCTGCAAAGTATACAGGTCCAAGACGGGCCGACCAACCTATGATTAGTGAAGCGATGACTCCGACAATCCACCAGAATGTAACGAATCTGGCAGTAAAGGGGATTCCAAAGGTTACGGGCATTGTTGGGGCGCCTTTTAGTCGATCTCCTTCCACATCTCTGGAAACTCCTCCAAGGGTAAAAGCCCAGTCCGTAACGCAAATCATTAGCCCGAAACAAATAGCCGGTAAGGGGAGAATTACTCCGTCGCTGCCTTTTAGGAGTCCTGCAGGGTCAAAAGCAAGCCAGACACCCACAGGTACAAGCCCATAGGAGATGCCTACTGGCAAAAAACTGAGGAAAGTATTCCTTTTTGCAAATATTGAATATATCGTGATAACTGCAGCCGCAATAATAAGGGTCAAGAGTGATTCAGGGTTCAGGTAAACAGCTGCTGCTCCCGCAATTACTAGTAAAAATACAGCATAAATAAGCGCAGAACTCTTTGACACTTTAGAAGAGGGCAAGGGACGGCCAGGTAGGTTGATCGTATCGATATCTATATCACAGCAGTCATTGAAAACGTATGAACTTGTAATAGCTGCAAAGCCACCTATTACCGCGATCAGGAAGGGAAGAAGCTCAGGAAGTCCTCCGGTCGCCAAGTAGGAAGCAAGGATTGCACTTGAGGCAGGTAGGGTAAGGTCCATGTAGTAGAGTTCGGGTCTCAACAGCCGCAGATAAGGACTCAATTCGCCGATTCTTGCTGTAAGGGACAATAGTTTCACCTATATTTCTAGTTTGTACGAAAGTCTCTGTATGAGCTTGAAAGTCTCTGTATTAACCTCAACTTCAACTCTTTCCCTGTTTGAGGGTTCTTTACAGGTAATTTTATAAAGGTTTGTACCTCAAAAAAGTTTTCCTTTTATCTTTTTTGAGGCAAGTTTTAATTCTGTAACGTATGAGGGACTTACAAAATCTGCGGTGCTGTTAATTAGCTCTTTGAAATTTATTCTTTTTTCCAGTCTTCCCTGTATACCAGTTTTGCTCTTTTGCTTATCTCTTCAATTAAAGGATGCCTGAACTCCTTCTCGCAAATAAAAGTAAATTCGACTTGCGGGTTCAGGTCTATCAGTTTAAGAGTATTTGAAAGAGCTGTATTGAGTGATTCGTAATCCGGAAATTTCGGGACTTCAGCATTGAAAGGATACACTTCTTCCATTTCGGCAGGAAATGCTCCAAAAGGAGCTTTGAACGTAAGAACCTGGTCGTAATCTTTCTCTTCTTTTAACGGGCCTGTCCTAATGATTGCCGAGCCTTGCAGGCTGAACCTATCCAGCCGTTTCCCAAAACGCAGGACTTCAGGGCGTAAGGAGGACTCAGGCCCGCAGTAGAAGAAAGTACTTTTTGTAGCCGGATCAAGCTGCTCAAGCCAGGAAGAGTGGGTATAAAGCTTTTTTAACCCATCAAGAAGTTTAGGGTGAGCACGGCAGCGCTGCTCCACAAGTTCAAGCAGTTTCCCGTCCTTTATACACTGTTTGATCATCCGGATCTCAGCAAAAGTCGCGTAAAGGTTGTGCTTTCCCAGCAATTCCTCCCGGTTGTCGGCTTTTTTCAATTCTTCTGCCGTGTATCTTGAACAGACCGGACAGGAGCAGGGCAGATAGTTCAGCTTTTCAACGTGGTAAGTTCCGTTTACAGTAATATAGCGCCCGTCCTTAGCGTAAAGGGCGTAGGCTGCCGAATCAAAAAGGTCACAGCCCAGGGCTACTGCAAGGGCGAACATCATTGGGTGGCCTGCCCCAAAAAGGTGGACCGGCGACGCTGGAGAAAGCCCTTTTTTGGATGCCGCAATCACGTCAACAAGTTCCGCATAACGGTAGGCCTCCATGAGCGGGACAACTGCTCCAAGGGGATAAACTTCAAAATTAAGGTTTTTCAGGTGGGAAGCAGCTTTTTCCCTCAGTTCAGGATAGGTCGAACCCTGAACTGGCCCTGCAAGAAGCTGTTCACCCTGGATAAACTTACGTGCCGCTTCAAGGCGTTCGGCTGTGATTACAAGTTCCTCTTCAGCCCTTCTATAGTGAACATCAGGGGGCGTAGGGATATCCAGCGGGACAATAATATCGCTTCCTATTTTTTGCTGGAACCCGAGAATTTCCTCATTCGTAACTTCGACGGACCCATATACAGACAGCTGGAAGGAACCTGAATCCGTCATAATGGGCCCGTCAAAATCCAGGAGCCCATGCAGCCCTTTTTCAAGGGCGACGCTTTTAAGTTTTTCCTTGCGGTAAATAATATAGGAATTGGTAATAAGAATCTCTGCCCCGAAGTTTCTCATTTCTTTCGGGGGGATAAGCTGAATGTTTGGATTAATCACAGGCATAACCGTAGGTGTCTCAACATTCCCATGGGGAGTCCTGAGCCTTCCTATCCTGCCACCTGCGTCCTTGTCGAGAATTTCAAATATTGCTGACATGCCGGCGTTATAGATGTTTCTCAGATATATTTATCTTTGGGGAATAGGAGAAACCAGAGTAAACTCAGGTAAGCCACCTGAGCTTCCTCTCCAATCTCAAACGAAAAGCTGAATCATCTGTTTCAAGGATTTACATTTCCCCTATTTTTTCTTGCCTTTTTCTTACCTTTTTTTCCTTAATCTTCTTTAGCTCGCGGCATGGCAATAATTTCCCGGACCTGAAGGGAGAAGAAATCTCCGCTATGAGCTGGCCTGAGCACGAGGGCTACGTCTGCACCCTGCCTTGTACCTCCTATCGCTATAATCTCCGTGTTGTCAGAAACAGGAATATGGCCTGAATCGGCTGCCATAATTGCGACCTCAATGGCTACCTTGAAGCCTTTTCCGAAGAGAGACCTTAGAGTATCGGAAATCACTTCCAGTCTAGAATAACCCCCGAACTTCTTTGTAATCGAGCGCTCAATTCCGGAAAACATATGTGACTGAGTTGTTATCACGGCTCCAAGTTCTTCAAGCTTCTTTTTATATTCCTCTTCTACTTCCCATTCGCCTTTCTTATTCTGCCCGTACTGGTGGCTTATTCCAATAACTTTTATGCCGGTGCCCTTTACTGCTTCTACCATTTTTAGTGCAGTTTTTCCGCTGGTGCTTGCTACCACAATATGGGATATCTGAAGTTCTGCCGCCCTTTTCGCTGCTGCCCCAATTACGGCGTCAGTATTTGATTCTCCTACATTGTCCAAGTAGAGAATAGATTTTTCCATGAATTTTTCCTCCTGTGTTCGAATTTTTCTTTCTATTTTCTATTAGTTCTTTTGCTGTGTTCGAATGTTTCTTCCTATGAACTCTTTTACTGTTTCCCTTCTCTGTTATGTTTTTTCCTTTTGCATCTTTTATAAAATCAGGTTTCTGTCAGGCTTTCCAGCTGGGAGATGAATCTAAGTTTATTATAATTTTTTATTGGAGTTGTTT
>DATMYS010000472.1:0-7028 GCA_035560835.1 Methanosarcina sp. | reverse complement strand
ATTTTTCAGTATGTATTGAGTATCTTGGTTTAACTTACTTTTGGATTTTTTGATAATACCCTGAATACTTTACTTACATTCCGCAATAACTTTAGATTAAATGTATAATTTAACGCGAAGATATTGTTTTTGTGCTTCATTATAATTTTATGCACTTTTCTCTGAGAAATCTGTGATGTGCCTTTTTTCGGAAGGATTTGTGCACTTGCCCTTTTCTACAGTATTTGTGCGCCTGGCTCTTCTGTGTTTCTGCGAGCATTGTTTTTTAATACGCAAAGTATGACATTGAAATAAAATTTAGCTAAAATCTCAAAACACAATTCTTATCAGTATAAAATTATGTGATAAATTAAACAATATTTTATGACTGAAAAATGCAAATCTAAAACCGAATGGCTTTACCCTGGCTTTATATGCTGGTTCCTGGTGATAAACGATCCCTATGTTGTCATGTCTCCAGGCTTTGGTTTTCAGCCTTATGGGCTTGCTTTTGCTATTTTACACTACCTCGATTTGAAGTCAAAACTGAAAATTAGCCTGCTTTGCTTTACAAAAGTATGGATTCTCAAGTCTAAAAACTAATTCAAAAATCTCACAAAGGTGAGAAAATGAAGACCCAAGTAGTACCATTAGCTGTCAACCCTGAGAACGAAACCGAGACCCTATTTAATCGATCCGATAAGCTGGGGATTTTTTTCCATAACCCTGTATCGTTCAGAGTACCAGACCTATACCCTTCCTTAGCAAAAAGTAATAGAATCGGCCTTTTCCGTGGCGATGTGGCAGAGTATAAACTTAAGATAAAGGTTGGATCTGGAGAGTATGACTATATTGTACTCACCAACTATGTAAAAGAAAAGAGCCCCTGGAGCACAGTCCAAAGTAAAAATTTAATAATCCTGCCCGGGCAGGCTTTGACTGAAAATTTCTATTCCGATATGGCGATATATTACGCTCAGCAAGGATACAGTACATATATTCTTGATAGAAGAGAAGCAAATGTTCCGGTAAATGAGACCGATTTCAGTTACATGCAAAACTGGACAATTGACAGTTACCTGAGTGATACATACAACGGTATCGCTGTGTCAAGAATTCATACAGCCTTCCTGAGTGATAAAGCGATAGAGGACATAGAGGTTACGGCAATTGGTCACAGTCATGGGGCTTTAATCCTTACTGCTTACGGAGCCAGCAAATATCATGATCTTGCTTTAGGTTCGGTTAACAGAATAGTACCTGTTGATATTATTATTAAATACGAGCCTAAATATTCTGAGTTAATAAGGGCTCAGGCGCAGGAATTTGACACTATCTTCAGATGTTTGAAAAACAGGACATATAACAGTAGTAATATGGCTGCCATGATGCAGATAGCCAGTCTGGCTTTAACCGATCCTGACCGAGAATCTCTTTCTCAACCCGGCCTTACAAACAGGCAATTTTTCCGGCTTTTGGCCACCCAAACCCATGTATTCAATGCATATCCCTATACTCCGAATTATCACTATTGGAGTGGAGATCTGGACGGCCTTTATTATGTTGACGAAAACAGGCTACTTAACTTGACCTTAACCGGAGGGGCTGTGCCTTATGCACCAAAGTGCCTGGATCTTTATATGGCCGGACTGATGGGGAATGTAGAAGGCTATGAGATTGACTTTTCAAGAATAAGCCCTCCTGTTCTTTATATCGGGCTTGGAGGAGGTTTCAGCGACTACGGCTCCTGGTGGTACAAAAACGAGGTCGGAAAAACAAATGATAAGGTTACTTCCATAAGCTGGAAGAACCAGGGCCACGGTAGCATAGCTCTTGATTATAACTCTCGCGAGTTATGGACACTTATAAACAACTGGATAATGAGCAATTAGGTCTGAAAAATAAAAACAGAAAGAGAAAAGCTCTGAAAAATATTTAATCTCTTACTAGCTTATGGATTCAAAACTAAACAAGGACTAATAACAAATTAGGAAAAGAACTTTTGCTTGTTTCAGGCTGGAGCTCCATCAGTTCTTGTAACATATTTTGTTCTTAAAAGTGCTCTCAGGAAATACTCTGCCCAGATGTACATCAATAAAGAGCCTATTCCGTTCCCTATAACCATTCCCCACCAGGCACCAACCTGACCCATATTAAAGGTAAAGGCTAAAAGTGCTGCAAATAGCGGGGTGAACACAATAGTTCTCAGGAGAGTTGCAATAAGAGAGTTCATGCCCTTGCCCGCTCCCTGGAAGAAGGAAGATGAAAAAAAACCAAGTGAGGCTATTGGATAAAACAGCAACATCACTTTCAAGAAATGAGCGAGGTCAGCTGTTATGTGGGTTCCACCTTCAGACTGCGTAAATACGGACGCTATTTGCGTGGCAAAAATAAATATAAAAGCTCCGATTACACACTCTATAAGAAATCCAAGTTTCGTTGAGTAAGAAAGAGCTATCTTTGCTTTTACATAATCATGGGCACCGATTGCGGCTCCAGTTATCGAAATTATAGCTGTTGACATTCCAATTAGAGGAGCCATTGCTATTGTTGCTATTCTCCATCCTGTAGCATAGACAGCAACTCCATCCGTGTTACTTACCAGCACAATAATGAAATTTAAGAATAACATCGATAAAGACATAGAAAGCTGCTGGGCTGAAGCCGGAACTGTAATATCAAAGATTTCTTTCACAATTCTTTTTTCAAAGTGGAAGTTCTTGAAATCAAATGTCAAATAAGTATTTTTTCTGAAGAACAGCCAGTTACTCATCATTAGAGAAGATATCGCTATGGAAAGTAAGGTAGCCCAGGCCGCGCCTGCAATTCCCATATTCAGATTGTAGATAAATATAGGATCAATGATAATATTCAGGACTGCACTAACAAGCATGGCTTTCATGGCTCGTTTTGAATCTCCCTCGCTTCTGAGAATTGCATTAGCCACGTTTGAAAAAAACACCAGAATACTTCCAAGGAATATAACCCGGGCAAAAGCTACTGCGAGTCCTGTAGTTTTTCCGGCTCCTGCAAGGATAAAAAGCTGAGGAGCAAAGAGGTAAAAAGGAATTGTAAACACAATGGAGAGCAACACAGTTATAATTATTGTATGCATCGCGGCGTTGTCTGCTCCTGCCTTATCCTGGGCTCCGATCCTGCGGGAGATAGCAGCTCCCCCTCCTATACCAATTCCATTGGATAAGGCCATACTGATGAAGAAAAATGGGAATACGAAACCCATTGCTGCAAGAGCATCGGCTCCAAGTCCGGAAACCCAGTACGTATCAATCAGACTGTAAATTGTCTGCACGGACATGGCAACAATCATCGGGATTGACAGTTTTATTATAGCATTTTTTGGATCCCCCAACAGGGTTTTTACGCCATCGGTCTCTTTTTTCCCCGAATGACCGGCAGAAATTTTACTTTCATCTTCATTAATTTTCATTTATTGCATCTTCCTTAATAAATCGTTTTTAAAACAGGTTTTTAAGTTTTCAAGCCGATTATCTTTAATCATCGGCTCTTCCGCATCCAGAGAATTAACGGTACGCTTTCCTTTCCACATATGGGCTCAGTTATCTATTGTCTGAACGTCCATATAGGTCTTAATTTCCGGCTTTTACTCTGTTTTCCCAATGCTTTTATTTCAGAACCACATAAAAAAACCGCAGCGCTTTTCAGGTTCCAGAGATTATACTTGAGTGATACTTCCCCCATCTTTGATCTCAGGAAAGGAACGTTGGTGCATACCTTAATTGTTTATTTAATCGGATTGTTAGATTTCTAATTAAACACTCCAGGTTCCATTTATATCTTCCTGATCTTTGTAAATAGTTAACAAATGCTACCACACAGACCTGGGGTATGCGACATTGGCTCAGTGTATAAAAGTGTTCGGCATTATTCGCCGTCAAATGAACTTCAGGGTGAGAAAGTCTTCATTAGATTTTCGATAATATCGCGTGATATCTGTATTCATAGTACATTGATTTTACATATTCCATTTTGAAGCCGTTATCTCTGGCAATTTGTTCAATCAGGTAAGGGCTGTGAGCATCTCCTATTATATCTCTCGGGCAGTTTTTCGGAATGGCTGACATCTGCCTTAGGAGCTCAAAAACAGTTTTAGGCAAAATTTTCCATAATCTAAAATTCCGTGAGAACCATCCCATTTTCCATAAAGAATACAACCTGGGATCAATTATATCAAAAAAGACTATCTTTCCGTCCTCATTGAGATAGTCGGATGCATGATGTATAAAATCATCTATTTGTTCAGGTGTCAGGTACTGGGCTACAGCTGTTGACGTAATGCGGTCAAATGACAAATTCAACATATCCCAGATTGTTTTGTCATCGGCAAGGATTAAATCTACATTTTTGTAGTTCTGCTGCCACATTTTCTTTTCCGCTTCAAAAAGCATTGAGGAAGAAAAGTCAGCCCCTACTATCCTCTCATAATTTGGTACGTAGTATATTAGAAGTTCTCCGGCACCGCATCCGAAATCGAGAAGAGATTTACCTCCGTTTAAATGAAAGAGTTTTTCTTTAGCTTCTTTATAAAGAAACTCTTCGGTAGAATACCGGTGCCCTCCTTTCTTTTTGTCCGAAAAATATTCTTCCCAGGAGAACTTCGGTTTATTAAACACTGTTTCCGTACTGAACATTCCCCCTTTTCCTTCTCCCTTCCATTTCCCGGAAGTAAATCAACAATCACGTGCAGTGAAAAATGATTACATCTCTTTGAAACTGATATAGGAAAAAACGTTTGGTATTACAAATATCATATGATTTTATATACTTATTGAAATATTTATCCTTAAACTAAGTCCTGACTTGCCTTCATAAATTCCTCTACTGATACGGATTTTTGCGATAAGGCAGATTTTTTACGATGAACTTATCCCAAAACCCATTTTTATTCTCAATTCTTAGATTTGTCCAGAATTGCTTTCATAATCAGAAGACGAAATAGTAACTTAAAACACAATGTATAATGAACAATCTTTGAGTTTTGGGATCGGATCTACTAAAAGAAACTAAATAATGAATATATTTGCCGTCGCAATTCATCTGTCTTATTTTCTTCCCATATTACTTAACAGATAAACTTTCATCTAATGGGTTCTTTTTATTAGTCTCGTTGTTTAAAGTTTTTATATTTTAATCCGATTTCTCAACTTACTTCTTCCCGCCGCACAAATACCACTGCCGCCCTTACTGCGCTGTCAGGAGTAAAAAAGACAGGCATTCCGATGGCTGTAAAAGCCGAAGCCATTTCCCTGCTGAATCTTCCGCCAGGAGAACAGATGAGGATTGGTTTTTCACAGTGACTGGCAAAGTCTTTGATTTTTTCAGCAACCCTTTTGGAAAGAAGAGGTGGGCCCCAGAGCAGGTTCACTATTGCAAGATCGTATTCTTCCCCAAAAGCTTCCTGTAGAGCATCAACTTAGTGTTCATCCTTTACGCTGCCTGTCCTGAAAGCAGCTCATAGGCCTCATATCTCCCGCTAACGGCCCCTGTATGGGAACTGGCTGCCTTTGGCGCCTGGCTGCCTTTTTCCGACTTTGAGGGTCACTACCGGCTTCTTTTGCACACATCTGGAAGCGGCAGCAAGGAACCTGCATTCGTTTCCCACTGACTCGATATAAAGAGCAACGGCTTTTGTTGCTTTGTCTCCTGCCAGGAATTCAAGGCAGTCACTTTCGCCCACATCCACTTTATTTCCATAACTTACTACCCTTGTGACTCCTGCTCCCTCGTTTGCCATTTCATCCATGATCAGAGCGGCAAAGGATCCGCTCTGAGTAAGCACCGAAACCCCACCTTTTGGAGGTCTTTCAACTTTATCGCTGCTTATAAAAAAGTATCCACTTTTGAAACTGTATCGTAGATTCCAAGGCAATTCGGTCCAATAACCCGAATCCCCTTTTTCTCTATTATTTTTTTCAGCCGGGCTTCCATCTTTTCTCCTTCAGGTCCAGTTTCCCGAAATCCGGAGCTGACAATTATTGCTCCTTTTATATGTTCCACAGGGCCGCTGAGGATTTCAAGAACTATAGAAGCTGGCACTGCAAAAATGGCAATATCGATTTTGTCCTTTATCCCACCCGGAGCCGGATAACATTTAAGCCCCATAATTTCCTGGTAACCCGGATTTACGGGATATATCCTTCCCTGAAATTTCATTTTCAGGAGGTTTTCCAGTATTGTAAAGGAAAGCTTTTCGGGATTTGGTGAGGCTCCCTATCAGGGCTATGCTTTCAGGCTTGGAGAAAAAGTCAATGTGTCCTTCAGTGATCATTTATGCCCTTCCGAATAATCTGCAGGTTATATTCAGATCATATTCAGATTAGAGCTTGGAGCTTAAATATTTACACTTAACAAACTCCGGTTTTATAAAACAGAAACGAAGCAAAATCTGGAAAAATGCTAGTGGACAAGGAAAAATTCATTACAAGATCTTTAAAGGACCTTTAAAGGATATTTAAAGGATCTCTACAGAACCTTTAACTGCTACAAACACGGAAAAACTGGGCGAATGGAAGTCCCAGTGCCTTTATCAGTGCCCTTGTTTTTCTTTCTCGCATATTTTTCGTTTTTGGATTCTCTTTCCTTAGTTACAGTTTAGCGTTCACAGTACATACAAATAGCCTGTTCGCATTCCTCATTCTGAAATTTCCACTTCAATCCCCAGCGTTTTATCGCCTGTATTATTTTTACGAAATCCACTCCGCTTTCGGTCAGATAATACTCGGATTTCGGAGGATTTGTTGAATTATCAATCCTCTTTCTAATCAGGCCCTCAGTTTCCAGTTCTGTCAGCCTCTCTGAGAGGATTTTCGGGGTTATGTAGCCAAGTTTCCTTTTGAGCTCATTAAAGCGCTTTTCCTTTTTTTCCCCCTTGTGCAGCTCCAGAAGGATATGGATTGTCCATCTTTTCCCAATGATATTCATGGTCTTGTAGACTGTGCAGTCTTTCATAGTATAAACATAGAAACTGTCTAATATATAAATTAGTATCTCTAATATACTGGTATCAAAAG
>DATMYS010000471.1:0-3927 GCA_035560835.1 Methanosarcina sp. | reverse complement strand
TTTTACTTTAATTTCAAGTTTGGTAAAAAATAAGATGTACTTTTTTTGGGGAAACTACTAGTACCCTTAATTAATGGAATAGAAGAGAAATAGTCTTCAGTTTGATGATGAGTTTAAGAGGACCCTATCTCTTAAACACATGCTGTCTTTCTTCTTCTGTCTCTTTTTTATATGATTTCTTTTCCCCAAAAGACCTTTAAATCTCAATTTCGATCTCATACACCTTTTCAGGATTTTCTTTATGAATAGTCCAGAAAGGCTCTTCTCCGTACGCTTCCATCAGCTTTATGGTTCTTCTTGGAATTGTTTTCGGGCCGAGTACTGCGCCTGGCCTGTCAGGGTCGTCAATGTAATCGGTTTCCATCATGAACCGTGTACCTTCCTCAAGTGCGTGTTCGATTGCTCCTTTTACCGAGATTACTCCTGGAAAAAGCCCAAGTTCCTCACAGGTTTTTACCATAGGCGGAGAGTAATGTTTGACAACTTTGTACATTTTAATTCCTGTCTTTCTCGCCCTCTCCGTTATATCCTGGAGTTCAGGCTCTCCCACACTTTCGGTATGAAGCTGGACTGCGCAATCCTGTTCTTTTCCCAGGGAAAAAGCATACTCCATAATCTCATTCGAAGCTGCCCAGACTTCCTCAGATACAGGGTAGTGAGGACGACCCGACTTTATCCCTACGGCAAGCCCTTTTTCAACATATCCGGAGGCAAGTTCGAGCCCTTTCTCCATGATCTCTGTAGCTTTCTGCAGTTCCATATACTCGGTAAGCTTCGAGATTTCTGCCGGATGGACGCCAAGTACAGGAAAAGCTCCAACTCCCAGCTCCCTGATTTTTGACGCGATTTCTATTGTCTCGTCAAAGACCTTAAGGTAATCTTCAGGTTTTTTGACTATTATCCCAAGCGACCAGCTGGGCTTGGTGACAAGAATTATATGAGTTCCTCCGGAGTTCTTGAAATCCTTTACTGCTTCAAGTCCCCTGGCTCTGGGGTCGATGTGCATGTGGTTATCGGTAACAGGTATTTTTGCAGGCATGTTCATTCCTCAAAAGTATGAAGTTCCAGGTAAGTTTGAAATGACATTTTCTGAAAATCTGGATTCGATTTTTTAGAAATGCGCGCAGGTCTATGTCTCGAACCCGACTTCACGTTAGAGATTGCTCGGCATATTATTAATTACCCAAAACTTGAAATATATAGCCTTACGTTGAGTACGCTGAAAGATCCAATTATTCTTACCGAATTTTTGAAAAGTTCCCCTTTTTTAGCTTTTCAGTCGCTACGGTTCTTTAAATACGAACCCTAAGATCTGGTGATAATTATGAGTAAAACCGCAGCAGTAATCAAAGGTGACGGGGTAGGCCCCGAACTTGTAGACGCAATGCTTAAAGTTACAGAAGCCGCTGGCACAGACATCGAGTTTGTTATGTGTGAGGCAGGAGCCGGCTGGTGGGAAAAGAACGGAGGCAATTCTCTAATTCCAAATGAAACCTGGGAAATTCTGGACGGTTCAGATGCCTGTTTTAAAGGGCCGACAACCACGCCCGGAGGGATAGGCTCTCCAAGAAGTGTGGCAGTATCTATAAGGACAAAATATAATCTTTATGCAAATGTCAGGCCAATCAAGACTTTCCCTAACACAAGTGCTCCTCTCGGGAACGTCGAAATGATTTGTGTGCGTGAGGGTACAGAAGGCCTCTACATTGGAGAGGAAATCCAGCTTACAGATGACGTTTCAATTGCAATCCGTAAAATTACACGCACAGCATCCCACAAGATTGCCAGCTATGCTTTCGAGGAAGCAAAGAGAAGAGGCTATGACGCTGTTGTGCCCATCCATAAAAGCAACATTTTGAAACTGACCTGTGGTTCTTTCTTGGAAGAGGTCGAAAAGGCTGGGCAAAATTATCCAAACATCGAGATCTGGCCCTATCACATCGACAATATTGCCCAGCAGCTGATAAAGAACCCGCAGATATTCAATAAAAAGGTTCTCCTTTCTACAAATCTCTTCATGGACGTAATAAGTGAAGAATGCTCGGCCCTGGTAGGTAGTATCGGGCTGATCTACTCTGCCAATATAGGGGATTCTTTCGCAATGTTTGAACCCGCTCACGGTTCAGCTCCGAAGTATGCAGGTCAGGACAAAGTTAATCCTGTGGCAACAGTACTTGCAGGAGCATGGATGCTTGATTACCTTGGCGAAAAGGAAAAATCCGAAGCGATATTTAAGGCCACAAACCGCGTAATTTCCGAAGGTAAGTATGTAACTTATGACCTGGGAGGCAATGCAAAACTCAGTCAGATGGCTGGCGAGATTGCAAAGTACACAGCAGAAATTCTCAAATAAGAAGGTATTGAAGAAAATTCCTTTCATTTCTTCAATTCTTTTCCCTCGGAATCGGTTATTTTTCCTTTATTTTTTAATTTTCCTTCCTCAAAATCGGTTATTTTCCCTTTATTTTTTAATTTTCCTCTACCTGCACGCCCTGGGTTGCAGATAGGCTGGTAAAGAAAATATTTTTCGACATAAGCAAGGAGTTCTTCATCCGATATAGAGGAAACCCTTTCTTCATTATCATAGAGTTTCTGGATCTCACTTTGAATATTCAGAAGCCTGCGGTCGTCTTTTTCCACAATGGTTTCAATATCAAGAAGGTCATTTAAGGTCTCCTGAACCTTATAACGGATAACCTCCAGACCAGAAGAGTCCCCTATAAGCAGGAACCGCTTTCCCCCTACTAATTCTGGAGGATAGGGTTCGTAATTAAAGGGATTTTTAAGGACGCCTGCGGCATGTATTCCAGATTCATGGGCAAAGATATTTTTCCCAACAACAGCCTTGTTTCTCGGAACCCGTAACCCAAGTTCTTTTTCCATGAATGCTGCAAAACGGGTAACCGGTTCAAGGTTATACTTATTAAAACCTTCTACTCTATCTTCCAGGAAAAGTAGGATTTTTTCCATCTCACTATTTCCTGCACGTTCTCCTATACCCAGGAAAGTTACGCTTGTCCAGTTGGCCCCATGCCAGAAACCTGCAATGGAACTTGCTGACCCGAATCCATAGTCATCATGAATGTGGGTCTCTATATTCTTTACCCCTATCTCCTTTTTGAGGTGCTGCACGATTTTCGGAATTCCATAGGGCTCATCGACACTAATGAAGGGCATCCCGTACCCGACAGTGTCGCAGACCCGGATAATACAATCGGGATCAATTTCCATAATTTTTTTGACTAAAGGAAAAACAAAACCATAATTGTCTGCTCTTGTCATATCTTCAAGATGAGCCCGTGTGCGAAGTCCGTGGTCCACTGCATACTGAAGGGCATCCAGATATTTCTCTTCGGCTTCTGCCCTGCCTGATAGCTTCATTTTGGAAAAAATATGTGTGTCCGATACAGACATCAGGATTCCGGTTTCTTTAATTCCGTCTACTTCGAGAATTTTGTCTATATCGGCTCTTGAAGCTCTTGCCCAGCCTGTAATTTCGGGAAACTCATATCCTATATCAAACATTAGATCTACAGCATCTCTATCCCTTTTATTGAAAACAAAGGCCTCGAGTTTTTCAATTCCTATCTCATGCAGATACTCATAGATTTGGAGTTTGTGTTCTCTGCTCAAGACGATTCCCGGCATCTGGGAACCATCACGGATAGTGCTGTCACTTATGTACACATCGTTTCCATAGGGCAGCTTTAGTTTGGGCAAATCTTCATATGATTCGTAAATTTTCATCATTTTTCCTCCTTTCTTTCAGGCGGCAGAGTCCTGTATCGAGAGAGCGGGCTTTCATTTTGGGGGCTTTCCTGTGAAAAAGATATATTTCAGGTATACAGTCAGAAAATAAGTTGTATTTAACCTAAGAACTTTAACTTCTTATTTAAAAAACACTCTTTTGGGGGAGCACTTATTACT
>DATMYS010000470.1:0-5647 GCA_035560835.1 Methanosarcina sp. | reverse complement strand
GATAAGTTCACTTATCACTTTCCGGAAACTTCATAACTTGCCCGAGGCTTTCTGAGCTTTCAGGAACAAGAAAAATAATATTTAGAACTAAACTTTACCTCTGGCAAAAAAGGTGCGTGAAAAATGATAGAAAGTATACTCTGGCTCGCAGTCGGGTTAATGGTTGCGTCATCCGTCATCCCCAGAACCTTAAGGGTTCGTAAACTTGTTGGAGGGATTGGATGGGGTGTATTTTCCATCCACTGGAGTTATCAGCCTCTCCATTATCTCAAAATTATGGACTATGCCAATGTGCTCCTAACAATAGTAGTAACCCTGTTTTGTCTACTTGTAGCGTATATCATGTTTCTGGAGTACAGAAAAGGTCCTCTAAAGATTAAAAGTAATAGAGAAGTACTGCATTCAAAGTTTTCATCTCAGGGCGAGGCTGATTCCCTTGACATAACCTCGATGCTTACGAGTGCTAGTGCACTCGGAGCTCTTGTTTATTTCCCATTTGCAAATTTCGCTTCTCTGAACACCTGGATTATAGGAGGGGTTACTTCTCAGGTTTTCTGGGTTCTTCAGTATTTCGAGATTCCTGTGTACATGAAAGCCTGGAATATGATATCACTTAATGGGTACACAGTGGAGATCATTCTCGCCTGTACGGCAATTGAGAGCATTGCTCTTTTTATAGGGCTTATAGGGGCAGTGAGAGCTCCACTTAGCCGTCTAGCTATCGCTTTCATTGTGTCGGTTCCCGTGATCTATATACTTAATCTTATCAGGGACATTTTCGTTGTAGTTGCTTATGGAGAGCAGTGGTTTGGAGCAGACAGTTTTATAATTGCGCATAACTACATCGCAAAGGCAGGTTC
Organism: Methanosarcina sp.; assembly: GCA_035560835.1. Classification (GTDB taxonomy): domain Archaea; phylum Halobacteriota; class Methanosarcinia; order Methanosarcinales; family Methanosarcinaceae; genus Methanosarcina. The sequence goes on along the minus strand of DATMYS010000470.1, from coordinate 4,787 downwards.
AGGCATCGCCCTCTTTATAATTTCATATGCAGTACTCCGGATTCTGCCCGAACTGTTCGAAATGATTGATGGTCTCTGTGTCATTCTTTCTAAAGAACTAAAATCCCTTCTGCACAGGTTCGAGGGGGATTGAGGCCAATGCTTGCAAAGGGTTCAGAACCTTGGCTTTTTACAGCTGCACTTATAACTACAATGTTTGCAGTTCTTTCCAGGGCAATGAACAGCTCCAATCTAACCCACGTTGCTTACATAGCAATGGCACTGACTTTCTTTATGGTTCTTTTTTTCAGAGATCCCGAAAGAAAGGTTGAAGTTTCGGATACTTATATGATTTCCCCGGCCGATGGCACTGTCATAGATATTCGAGGCCGGAAAATCTGTATTTTCATGTTTCTCCAGAACGTACATGTAAATAGAGCTCCGATTTCGGGAAAGATCAAGGAAATAACTTACAAGAAGGGTGGATATCTTCCTGCTTACTGGAAAGACTCTGAAAGAAACGAAAGAAATGAGTTTATTATTCACAGTAAGTATGGGGACGTTAGTGTCACGCAGATTGCAGGCACAATTGCCAGACGAATTGTCTCTTATTCTCAAGTAAATGATATGATCGAGCAGGGACAGCGAATTGGAATGATCCGCTTCGGATCAAGGGTTGATGTAACGATCCCTCATGACTTCGAAATTACAGTACGGAAAGGGGAACGGGTACTTGCAGGCAAGACTATTATAGCAACAATAAAAAATGATAGGGATTTTTGAACATGAATGTATTTCAAATGTTAAGACTCCCGGACCTGGTCTCTCTTTTGAACCTCATCTGTGGAATTAGCTCAATTGCAGTAGCTGCTCAGACTACAGTCCAAATTGCTACACTTCAAACGGCAACAGCCCAAAATGGGTTCGCTCTGGCTTTGATCTTACTTCTTATTGCAGCAATTGCAGATGGAGCGGACGGGTACGTTGCCAGGCGATTTAAAGGAGGAGAACTCGGGGAGCAACTTGATTCTCTGGCAGATGTAGTTTCTTTTGGGGTGGCTCCTGCTCTTCTCGTATACCTGCAGTTCGGGCAAATAAACCCTCTTGTCGGAGATCCAGACCCTCTTGTTGTGGTATTTCCGGTTTTTTATGCTATCTGCGGTGTGCTCAGGCTCGCACGCTTCAATTCCGTGGCTTCCAATAAAACGGGATTTGAAGGACTTCCCATAACTGCAGGCTGCGTTATGCTTGTTACATACATGTTGCTGAGCGAAAGTCTTGTCAAGATAGACTTCCTTTTAGCGCTTACTCTAGTTTTATCCATTCTAATGGTAAGTTCGGTAAATTACCCAAAGATCAAGAATGTGAAAATTCTCGCTTTTATAGCTGCCGTTTTCGGGATAACTATGCTTCTGTATCTGTATAATATCGAATATATGCGAATTTTCTCAATCTTGCCTTTTATCCTGATGCTGACGTACATCTTTTCTCCTTTTTTCAAGGTCCCTATGTTAAACCTGGGCAGTAAGGAATATCGAAATAAAGAACTGAGAGCCGGGAAAGAAAAACAGTAAAACTAATTTGTCTGAGGCATCTGTTAACGAATTTCCAGAACGGGGTGATTTGTTTGGTTCAAGAAAAAGCAACTGACAGAGATAATGCACTCTTTGAGGCAGGAATAAAACTCGGAGCCCTTTACCATCAATTTACGGGTTCTCCTGTAAATTTGAATACGGTTTCAAGCCTTGAGCAGGCTATCCAGGAAAGCATTTCAGTCCAGCCCTACGTGGAAGAAATTTCCGTAAAAATCGACAGGGATATGTTGAAAGGTAAGCTGAATGATGAATTCGGTTATTCTGAACTTCAGGGGCCTATGCTTAAAGTAAAAATAACTGTAAGATACGGCTCTTCAAAGATAAAAGTCGGAATGGAATATGACCCTGGGTTGAATTACCCGCTGATGAAAATTCTAGAAATTGAAGAGATAGACATTTGAAATAAATAGCTTCCAAAATAGGATTAAAGTAGGAAATAAAACTTATAAAAATAAAGTTAAAATCAAAGTTGCGCTGGTGTACCCCTCTGCAAGCAACGGGGTATGTTCACGCCATGGCTCCAAATTCCGTTAAAGGAGACAATAACCCTAAGCAATTTAGTTTGAGCAAAGTTAGCAACCAAAAAATGGAATTGATATATTATATTATCTTTAATGGTTACCATGGAAGTTTTCCATCCCCGCAACAAGCTAGGGTTATTCGACTGAAATAAAGAAACAGAGGTTTTTAACCCTCTTTTTTTACAGTTTCAAAAGCCCTTACAATTATTTCATTCTGTTCCGGAGTCCCGACTGTTATTCTGATAAAAGTATCTCCAGCCTCCCTGAAGGAATCACAGGAACGTACAATAATTCCCTTTTTCATGAGGCTCTGTGTAACGGCTTTTGCTTTTAAAGGGGCAACATCCACAAGTACGAAGTTTGCCTGGGAAGGATAAACCTTAAAAGGGATTTTTTCTTTCAGATATCCTCTGCCTTCTCTTGCGATTTCTACGCTTTTCTTGCGGTGTTCGGCATCCGAAAGGGCAGCAATTCCTGCTTTTAAAGCCGGAAGACTTACTGAAAACGGAGTTGCTGCTCTTATATACTCTTTTGCCAGCCATTCGGGCATGATTCCATATCCCAGGCGCAGGCCTGCAAGCCCGAATACCTTGGAAAAGGTTCTGCCCACAACAAGATTATCGTATTCTTTTACAAGCTCTGCAAGGTTCCTGTCTGCAAACTCGACGTATGCCTCGTCAACGAACACAAGAGCCCTGGTATTTTCAAGGATTTTCCTAAGATCATTTTCGGGAAGGAGGTTGCCTGAGGGGTTATTGGGAGAGCAGAGGAAGATTATTTTTGTCCTGCTGGACGCGGCTTCCAGAAGTTTTTCAGGATCTATCGAGAAATCTTGTTTTCTCCTGACAAAGACCGGCTTTCCTCCGCATGCCCTTGCCGGAAGTTCGTAATAGGCAAAAGTAGGAGTAGGGACTATGACTTCGTCTCCTTTTTCAATAATCAACCTGCAAAGCCCGTCAAGAAGCCCATCCATTCCTGGCCCTGAGGCTATGATGTTTGAAACCGGGAATCCTGTATATTTTGAGAGAGCCTCCCTGAGTTCTATAGCATCTGCTGAGGGGTAAATATTTGCACAGGGAGCCGTGTCTACCAGGGCCTGAACAGCCTTTAGAGAGGGCCCAAGCGGGTTTTCGTTTGAGCCGAGTTTGATAATTGAGGCAGGGTCAAGTCCGTAGGCAGAAGCTATTTCTTCAATGGATTTCCCTGGAACGTACTCTGCGATATCAAAGATTTCTTTTTTTATCAGTTCAGGCCTGCTCAAGAACATCAACTACCGTATCGATTTGTTCTTTCGTAATCACAAGTGGAGGAACCAGGCGGAGCACCGATTCCGAGGTGCAATTTAAGAGAACTCCATATTCCCTTGCAAAATCCACGAATTTACTGCAGGGATGATTTATCTCGACTCCTATCATGAGCCCTTTCCCACGGACTTCTACAATATCTTCCCTGTCCATATTCCTGAGCTTTCCCATGAAATAAGCCCCGTTCTCTTTTGAGCGCTTAAGAAGTCCTTCCTCCTTAATTGCCCCAATCGAAGCGAGTGCAGCTGCACAGGCAAGAGGCCCGCCTCCGAAAGTAGAAGCATGTTGTCCGCGCCCAAAGCTCAGTCCCTCCCTGGCCGCGATAGCGCCCATTGGAAACCCTCCTCCTATCGCTTTTGCCATGCTCATGATATCGGGTTCTACGCCGAACTGGTCTTTACAGAACCATGTGCCTGTCCTTCCAAAGCCTGTCTGCACTTCATCAAAGATAAGGAAAGTTCCGGTTTCGTCACAGATTTCCCTGACCTCTTTAAGGTATTCGGGGTCCGGGATATTAATCCCGCCTTCTCCCTGAATGGGCTCAAGAATTATAGCTGCAGTTTTTTCCGAAATAGCCTTCCTGATGGCATCAGCATCTGAATACGGGACAAAAGTAGTCTCTGAACTTACAGGCGGGATGAAAGGGTCCCTATACATGCTCTTGTGGGTTACGCTGAGTGACCCTATTGTCCTGCCGTGGAAGGAGTGTTCAGCAGCTATAAAGGCGCTTTTTCCGGAAGCCAGACGGGCCAGTTTCATTGCAGCCTCCACGGCCTCAGCTCCTGAATTACAGAAAAAAACGCGTTCCATTTCTGTAACCGAGACTAGGGCTTCTGCAAGTTCGGCCTGAATTTCAGTGTAATAGAGATTAGAAACGTGCAGCAGCTTCTCAGCTTGGGACTGAATTGCCCTGACAACAGCTGGGTGGCAGTGTCCGACATTGTTTACTGCAATTCCTGCTACACAGTCAATATACTCTTTTCCGTAAATATCCCGGACAACCGCCCCCTTTCCTTCTGAAAGTACAAGGGGCTGACGTCCATAGGTCTGCATTACATATTTTGAATCTTTTTCTATAATTGAATCGTATTTTGCCTGTAAATTCTCAGGTTCTGTAACCTGTAGATTTTTAGGCCCCATTAAATTCTCTGTCAATTGGATCCCTTCATGAAATTTGTTCCTTTAAATTCGTCGGAAAGTTTAACGAGTAAAGTCTGGAATATTTTGAATTAAATTCTGAGTATTTTTTGAATTAAAGTCTTGGCGTTTTGAGTGATATCTAACTCTGGAGACCGAATAGCTCAAAATGGATGTATTATTAATAGGACTTACGCACTTGAAGCACAAAACAATAGCAATAAACCCATAACTTTTTAAAATTAATATTT
>DATMYS010000469.1:0-3393 GCA_035560835.1 Methanosarcina sp. | reverse complement strand
ATTTAAAAGTTGATAGTTATTGAATTTGTGTTTACTTTTGCAGTTTAGAGGGGATCTTAGTTGAAAATGAGGGCACTGATAATTATTTGCTTGCTTATAGCATCACTGATACCTGGATCAGGCTGCATTGACAGTAGCAGTGAGCAAGTAAAAGAAACAAAGCTTGAGGATGAAACAAACAATCAGACTAGCTCATTTAATTCCACCGAAAAAGATGTTTCCATAGAGAACTCATCTGAAAAGAGCAAAAATTCCCTTAAACTTGAAGGGCAAAGCTCATTTTCCAAATATTACAATAAAGAAAATCTGAAGTTTGAGGCTACAGTTCCCACTTATTCTTTACCTCTACAGGATTCCGAAATCGCAAATTATTATCAGTTCACCCAAAAGATTCCTCTGACGAGTGAAGACAGGGATTTACTATACAAAAACGGTTTTATTGTAATAGAAAATGGAACTGCTGAAAACTCGCTTATAGTAGGGCAGACTCTGGTAAATGAAACTTACAAAGACTTGAAAGTGGCTGATATTCCTATTTTTATCACATCTGATTCTCTTCTTCACCTTTACCATATCCAGTTTGATGAGACCTTAAAAAGGGTCGAAGAAAATGAGTTTTACGACGAGCTCTGGAAACTTGACAAAGCTCTCCTTGAAGCTTCCATAGAGGATTATAATAGAGCATCAGGGACAGAAAAAGAAGCTGCAAGAAGAAACGTTGCATACTTTGCAGTTGCTTTGAGCCTTCTAGAACCGAAACCTGAGCAGATACAGAAAGAGAAAGAAGAAACCTACGGTTCTGTGGATATGTCCCTTCTTCCTGAAGATATAGCAAAGCAGTATCAGTTCGAGATTCCGGAGTTTGTAAACGATGAGGTCAAATCTGAACTAACTCTTATCGAAGCTCACGAAGGCTTTGCGACCTCTCCGATTTTCAAATATCAGGAAGACTATTCTCAGTATGTGCCCAGAGGACATTACATTAACTCGGAGGTCTCTGAGTATGGGCCCAAAGGGCACTACACTAATTCAGAAATCCTGAAGAACTACTTCAAAGCCATGATGTGGCACGGTAGAATAAGTATGCTCCTTCAGTCAGACGTAATTGCTGCAGAAAGCTCGGAAAATGAAGCGAAAATTCAGACCATACAGGCTCTTTTAATTTCTGATCACTTTGACAAAGATAAAAACCTCCAGACTATATGGGATCGAATTTACAGCGTGACGGCGTTCTATGTCGGTTTTTCCGACGACCTTGGACCTTATGAATATGCAAAAGCTCTGGATACTGTTTTTGGAGATGATAGGAACGGAGTAAGCTTCGACAACGAAAGTCTTACAACACTGAAGATCGAACTGGAAAAATATGAAAGCCCAAAAATCTACAGCGGAACAGGAGAAATAATTCAGGCAGGCTCAGAAACTGAAAACAAAACTCTTGAGGCTACAAAAGGGTTCAGGTTCATGGGTCAGCGCTACACTCCAGATTCCTATATCCTCCGGAAACTTCACCCTCCTGCCCTGAACATTATGGATCTCCTTGGTTCCGAAAGGGCCAGAGAACACCTAAAAAACCAGGGTATCTCTGAAAATGAAGAATATAAAAAAGCTCACACATCTCTGGAAAATGAATTTGGAGCTTTTGATGAAGAGAGCTGGAATAAAAATCTCTACTGGGCTCAACTGTACGCTTTAAAGCCTCTTCTTGTAAGCTATCCAGAGGGCTATCCCACTTTCATGCAGACTGAAGCCTGGGAAGATAAACAGCTTAACACAGCTCTTGCTTCCTGGACCGAGCTCAGGCATGATACCATTCTCTACGCAAAGCAGGAGTATTTTACAGGTCCTCCCCAGGTACCACCAGAAGAAAAACCTGTTCAGGGCTATGTGGAACCAGTACCTGAATTCTATGCCAGGATGCTTGCCCTTACAAAAATGGCACATACCGGGCTGGCTGAAATGGAAGTGCTTGATGAGCAGTCGGATAAAGATTTCACAACTCTTGAAAACACCCTTGAAAAGTTGCTGGAAATCTCGATTAAAGAGCTTGAAAACAAAGAGCTGACAGAGGAAGAGTACGAATTCATCAGAAATTTCGATCAGAACATATCTCCAATGCTTGAGAATGTGGATATAAAGTCCCAGAATTCCATTCTGGTTGCGGATGTCTATACATCTCCTGCTGGAGTTTTAGAAGAAGGAACTGGAAAACTGAACCTAATAATAGTAGCCTATAAACAGCCCGATGGCAGGATTGTACTCGGGGCAGGCCCTGTAATGAGCTATTATGAGTTCTGGCAGCCCCCAGGAGAGAGATTGACAGATGAAGAATGGAGAGATAATTCTTCGAAAACAACTATCCCGAAAGGTCGGAATGGGTTGAGTCTTTTAAGGTGTAAAAGATGCTACGTGTAAAAAAAGATGCTACGTGTAAAAGATACTATTCTGGATAGTATCTTTTTCACCCTTTTTTCGCTTTAAGGGCACACCTGCGTAGTTCAGAAAAAAGAGGTAATATGCCAGATTTATAGAACTCGAAAAGTAAGGTACAGAATATTAAAAGGCAAAGGTCAAAGAGGGATAATCCTGAATGGAAGTAAATGGTTTTCGCTGATAATTATTGGTTTTTTCTCGGCAATTTTTCTTTTATCCCTCTATGAATCCGGCGATTTGCCCCTGGATATGAATGACGCTGATGACTTTGGAGGAACCGACAGGAAACTTGCTTCACAAGTACTATATGAAATCTAGGAGAATGATAGCGATTTCCAAAACCTGACAAAAGGAAACTATTCAGGCACAGGTGCCATCTTCAATGAAACAGGGGAATCTGTAGTATATATCCGGATTAACGGCTGGTATATTCACGAAGTAACTGTTGAGCTACAAAACGGTACATTAAAAAACTTTGGACCGGATGTTTCCATGGAAGAGCTCTACAGAGAAGCTAATTACCTGAACGGGTCCGTAATATCCACTTATTCGCAAATGACAGGTGGAAAATTCTACATGATAACTATTGACACGCCAAATGAGACCGTGAAATCGATTGAAAATGTGGATAAATTGCCTGAATGGACTACAGAAACTGTAATTGAAGACGTTTCGGAAGATGAACCTTAAGGTGTACTCGGAATCATTGTTTCAGGAAAAAAATCATCTATAAAGTCTCAAGGTGCTTTTTTCTCCTCGAAAATACTGACAGCAGTTAAACATAATTGTTCAATGATCTAGTTAAAAACTTTCCAATTTATATAACATATATTTGAAAATATATAGTGAGGTTTAAACATATAAACCCAAATTGAATTATTGAGAGGTTTTATTGTATGAAAGATACAACCTCGATTCCAAATAAAACTCAGGAAGTAGCCGGAATTTTATTTGGAATTG
>DATMYS010000468.1:0-7480 GCA_035560835.1 Methanosarcina sp. | reverse complement strand
CGGTAGTACTTACCAGTACCATAAATAGAGCTCTAAGTAATAACTTTTAGGGTTCGCAGTGTACTTCTTTATAAAAACATTTTTTCTAAATATCTAACCGGAAACCATAAAAAGTCCTGATCTTACGGGCATCAAAACGGATCATAGCATAAAGAGCCAGGAAACCGGATCTATCGGGTGGAAATATGCTGATCAGAAAGAACATTTCCCTGGATGATAAATACCTTAAAAAGTTACAGCCCCTTCTGGATGCCAATAACGGGAATTTGAGTGCTGCAGTCAGGGATACCATTGAAGTTGCGGATACAGCTCTTTTATATCATAAAAATATTGATGAAGCAATCCAATTTTTAAAAGAAACCCCTGCAAAAGAAGAGTTAAATGAGACAATCCAGAATGGAGAAAATATCGTTATAAATAAAACGATGCTTGAATGGCTGTTCAGATGTACCAGGGGCAGGCTTACGGATGAAGAGCTTGTTAATGAGCTTATCAATCCGTTTGAGATTCAGGATATGAAACAACTCGAAGATTATCTTAATAGGGTTTCCAGAAGCTATCAATGGGCAATTCGAACTTCAATAAAGTGCGAAGATATTAATAATCCTGAATCTGCACTGGTACTTATTTCCAACTCCACTGTACACAGCAGAGACTTTTTTGCTCAGCTGGTGGCTCATTTTCTTTCCAGATGGAAACAGCTTGATGTTGAGCATGTTTTCAGGAGATCAAATTCGACCCAGATTTCTTTCAGAAGGAACACATCTATCTCATCGAACGAGATCATGCCCGGGATCCGAAAACATTTTGGATACCTTGATATTTTATGTAAAGAACTGGACGATAATACCGAATTCTGGACTCAGCTCATGTATACCTATAATGCTGAGAGGTTTAATCTCGTGACTCTTCATCGGAGCCAGTTTGAAATTTTTGCAACCGGAGAAGTCCCAAACCCGACAAAAACCCTTGAGCGCCTTTGCAAACAGTCGGTAAGTGATATGGCTCTTCCGGACTTGCTGGTTCAGTTCAGAAAAATGTACCTTGCAACCCAGCTTGTCAAAAATATAGAAATCTCCCTTGAACCTGGAAATGAGTCAGTAACCATTTTCCATGACTTCAAAGATGAAAGGGTTATTCGTAATCTTGTTAAGTATTTTTCAAATATATTCATAGAAAATGGCACGCCTTTTGAGACATTTTCGTATTCAAGCATGATTGTATTTCGATTTTTCCTGAAAAAAGAGTCTGACAGTTCGGATTTATATTTAGTGGAATCAACGAAAGAGCCCGAATAACCTGACTCTAAAAACCTGAAGGAATTAAGAAGGCTATGGACCAGAACTAACGACTGAATGAAACTATTTGTCTATGAGCCAGAAACAACAACTACTTAAAACATTTTAAAAAAACATTTTTAAAAAACTTAAGAATTAAGAACTTCAGTCCGTAGACTAAGTTCTCACAGAAGCTTCGATGCCTGACACCTACGATTTCTGACGCCTATTATTTAAAAACCCAAACCAGTTTTTCATCTCATTTAGCCTTTTGTAACCCCTAAAGGCAGAACTCTTGCGACCTTACGGGCAATGCCGAGTTCGTGCACGACATTTACTACGTCGCTACTGGACTTATATACATCTGGAGCTTCCTCTGCAATGACTGAAGGATGTGTGGCTCTTACTGTAATGCCCCGGGCCTCAAGGTTTTCTTTTATGCTCTGTCCGCGGAATTCTTTCTTTGCATGTGCCCTGCTCATTACTCTGCCGGCCCCATGGCAGGCACTACCGAAAGAAACATTCATAGCTTCTTCGGAACCACATAATATAAACGAAGGCGTACCCATGCTTCCAGGAATCAAAACCGGTTGACCTACATCCCTATACACGGCCGGGACTTCGGGATGTCCTGAAGGAAAGGCTCTTGTTGCCCCTTTCCTGTGCACATACACCTCTTTTTTCCTGCCGTCCACAATATGTTTTTCAAGTTTTGCCACGTTGTGGGCAACATCGTAAAGCAGATCCATACCTAGGTCGTCAGCATCTCTCCCAAACACTTTTTCAAACGATTCCCTTGTCCAGTGAGTAATTATCTGACGGTTTGCCCATGCATAATTTGCGGCACAGAGCATGGCTTTGAAATAGTTCTGGGCTTCCCTTGACTTCGCAGGGGCACAGGCAAGCTGTTTGTCCGGAATTTCAATTTTATAGTCTTTTACGGCCTGGGAGAGTTCCTTCAGGTGGTCAGTACAGATCTGGTGCCCAGCACCCCTTGACCCGCAGTGGATCATTACCGTGACCTGACCTTCTTGAAGCCCGAAAGTTGAGGCTATTTCCTCATCATAGATCTTATCAACATACTGAATCTCAAGAAAGTGGTTGCCGCTTCCGAGAGTCCCTAACTGAGGTTTTCCTCTGTTTCTGGCTTTTGTGCTTACCTGGGAAGGATCAGCTCCTTCCATATAGCCATTAGCTTCACAGTGCTCTACATCAGCTTCCACGCCATACCCGGCCTCTACCGCCCATCTTGCTCCTTCAAGAAAAACACTGTCCAATTCCTGGTCCGAAGCCCTGATCCGGCTTTTGGAACCAACACCAGCGGGCACAGTATTGAAAAGCTCGTCAGTTAGTATCTTTATGTTCGGAACGACCTCTTCTTTCTGAAGGTTGGTACGAATAAGCCTTACCCCACAGTTGATATCAAAGCCCACCCCGCCTGGACTGATAATTCCTTCTTCCAAATCAAAAGCGGCAACTCCCCCTATGGCAAAGCCATAGCCAAGATGAGCATCTGGCATTGCCATGGAGTATTTCTGAATTCCAGGGAGGGTTGCCACATTTGAAATCTGGTCAATAGTCCCGGGTTCAATGCCTTCAAGCAAACTTTCGGATACAAGCAGGCGGCCAGGAACCCGCATGTTCGGAATATGCCCAACAGGAATTTCCCATTCGTTTTCGGAAAGCTTCCTGACCATACCCTTTATATCCTTCTGTACATTTTCCGTGCCTAGTTCCTCAATAGCTGTATCTTCACTCTCTACCATGATTTTATGCTCCCTACTCCTTTATACTTTAGATATGATTCTGGAGCTACTAATTTACCTTCCGTTTCCCTGGGGTTCTGCAAATTACTTTGGAAACGAGATCAAGATATATTGTGTCAGGCTGGATTAAAGCCACAACGAATCTTGGAAACGCCTGATTAAGATCGGTTCTATATAACAAAGTCGATCTAAATATGACTGAATCAATTCAGGACTAGATAATTCAACTTGAGATCTACTTGAGATCTACTTGAGGTATACTTGAAATATTATAGTGCAGGATAGGATAATAATTCCTATACATGAAGATATGCCTGGCGCAAAATGATTCGAGAAGAAACAGCCAGTACCCTGGAATAGTGAGAATGTTTCTGCTTCCCTTAAATATCCACAACAATCTGAGCCTTCCAGCCGTCAGCATCCTTCGTTATTTCTAACTGGTTATAGGTAACAGCCTTAATTTCAGTCTCAAAAGGGTGGCTTTCTGGATAGTACTTTTCGCCCAGTGCCTGAGCTGTTATTGAGTATTCACCTTTTTCTTCCTTGATTTTCTCAACCCGGAACTCCCGGAAAACAATTTCATCAACTTCAAAGATATACAGAAGCTCGGAAAGCCAGTCCACAAGCAGGGACTCCAGATCCGGCGACTTAAGAAAAATGTCTCTTGCGGTATCTCCCGAGACTTTTTCTGTATCAATTATAACATTGAACATAGCGAGAGCCGCATTTTCAAAAACTTCTTCCTGAGTTTTTCCGTAAGCCTGAAACTTGATATCTGCAGTGTGATCTAGATACTCATACTGTTTTCCTTGAGATGACATAGCCAGATAATTATGTTTTGTGTTACATTAACTTATTTACCGCATAAATCTGTGTTCAGGCCTGAAGAAAATTTCTCTAAGTTTAGATAACGAACTTAGATATAATTCGAATTGAAACAAAATTAAATTCGCAAAATTATTAAAAAAGATTCTGTTACTGCAGATTCTTCCATATATAATGGATTCTCTGGATAGCTGTTATATGGCTGGTTACAGCAATCAGGATGACAGCCCAGCCTAGAATTGAAGAACCTGCAATTGGCAGTGGAAAGGCAAAGTTGCCGAAGGCTGCAAGAATTATAACTACAAGCCGGTCAGCCCTGCCCATGATTCCTCCATAGTATCTCCCAAGGCTGAGCGCCTGAGCCTGGGTTCCGAGATAGCTGGTAAGCAGCACACCTACAATTGCCGCAACTCCTAACTGCCAGGAGACGTAACCTGCAAAAAAGATGCTACATATAATAAAGACATCCGAGTAGCGGTCAATTACGTGATCAAGAAAATCACCTCTCGGGGTTGCGCGATTTGATTTCCGTGCAATTACCCCATCAAGGGCGTCAAAGATAGAGTTCAGTATTACCAGGATGCCTGCCAGCAGTATAAATTCCCTGGACGCAGGCGAGTAATAAAAACTCAGTCCTGCAAAGAATGCACAGATAAGGGAAGCTATGGAAACTGTATTGGGTGAGACCTCATATCTAATAAAATAGTCTGCCAGTGGGTCGATAACTTTTGAGGCAAAAGGTCTCAGGGTGTTAAACGTCATGGTACTCGAGATTTTTCTTTAGGTGATACCCGTAATAGAAAGCCGCCCCAGAAACAGGCATCTTATCCTATTCGGTATCCCGGTTTGGATTTGCTTATTTATCGTTTCTGTGTTTACCTGCTTTTTTATATTTATACTTAAGCTGTATGGTTATCCACTTACTCAATACATAAGTTTACTTCTTTTCTCTTTCTGCTATCACATGCTCTTACAGATAAACGCGGATCAAAAGAGCGAGCGTTTACGAGCGAGCATTTATGGTTTACTTCTTTTCCTTTTCTACTTTTGCACGCTCGTACAGGTACTTGACTTTGCAGGAGTGCTCAAGCTGCGTGGTCACTATATAGGCGTCTCCAAGCGTTCTCCCGATTGCAAAAGTTCCGTGACTGTAAACTATAGCACCTCTGTGCCTTGAGAGTGCATTTGCAAGATTTCCTGCAAGCTCGCGGCTACCTATTCCTCCTCCGACGACTGGGACCTCCCCAAGGAAGTACTGCCCTTCACTATCTACAGGTGAAATTCTTCCCTCAGGGCCTGCGAGCAGGGACTCAACAACCGCATACATAGCATGAGCGTGAATGATTGCAAGCGCTGAGGTCTGCCTGTAAATCTCCCTGTGTACGACGGCTTCGGAAGATGCAATTATATCCAGGGAAGAAGTGTTCCAAACGTCAACTTCAACAACGTTATTCTCTGTGATTTCATCAAGTGCGGCCCCTGTCCGGGTAATAAGTATCCTGTCGCCAGCCCTGAGGCTGATATTTCCAAAGTTGGACTCAACAAGCCCGTGTTCAACCAGCTTGCGCCCGTATTTTGCGATTTCCTGCCACATCTTAAGCGGTATATTATACCTTCGGTTAATAATATATTGGGTAGAAGTTTGCAGTTATGCTTATTAAAAATGTGTTTAATCTATTAAGATAAAAGGTAAAAAGCAGTAGTTTTAGGGGAAAATTACTGCATTTTTCCGACCTGTTTTGTAGCTTCTGACGTGTTTTCCTACAGGAATTAACTGAATACAGAGGTAATAGTTTATCAGGCGGTATTTTCCTTGAAGTCCTGTTCTCTGTACCTTGCATTATCTAGCTCTTTTTTCAGGATTTCCCTGGTATATCTCCTAGCAGCTTCTTACTTGTTTTCCTGCTGGAATTAACTGCATGCAAGCGTAATAGTTTATTAGGTAGGATTTCCTGGCCAACCCCATATAGTATCACTCTCGATCTGTTTATTTTTGGCCAGATACCCATCTGCCAGCCTGTACAGCTTGACGCACCTCGTTGGACACTTTCGTTCTTCCACAATGCTGGTAAGCACGGTTTTCCTGTCAACTCCCTTGAACGTCCCGAGCACGACATTTTCGCCGTAGACGTTCTCAATCGTCGCCAGCCATGTCTGTCCAGGCAGCGGCGCCGTGAACGGAGCTGTCAGCCTGACTATTGCGGGTGAAGATTCCCAGTCCTGCTTAAGTGAGAACTCAACGTCGAGCCCATACTGTTCTTTTACGAGCTCTCCCAACCTCTGAACTAGCTCTGCGTCGACATCCTGCTGGTATGCATACCGGGCATAGGAGAACCCCTTAGAGCCTGCCGCATAGAACGCCAAGTCGATCATCTGCGACCATTCGTAGAAGTTAATCACCTGAAACGCCTCAAAACTGCATGGGTCTTCCCGATCGTACACTGCAGCAATCGTGACGCTCTCGTCTTCATCCTCATTATCCCATATATTGGGTTTTAAGGAGTAGCACATGTCTGGACCCCATGGCACTTCCTTCAGATAGTCCGGTACTCTATACCTCTGCACCACCACCGCGACCGCGTGAGCGTTGACCTTAAGCAGTCCAACAATCATCTCGATCGCCTTGTTCCACTGCTCATCGGGCATGTTCAGTATTTCCTCCGAGCTCTTAACCGACATCATGTTTGCATCACCTCAGGTTTGACTCTGATCTCCATGTTCTCCCCCTCACTGTTCCGGAACTGTGGACAGTTCGAGGCAGTCCAATCTGGACAATTCTTCCTTTTATACATAATTCAATTGGTCATTATTTGTTCCAAGCTATGATAAACATCGGCATCACACTTTAAATTTTTTTAATTGTTTGTATGAACTGGCTTGTTCTAGCTGACCTGCTCCTTGGCTAGCCGACGGTCAGGCAGGTTGACAATCTGGTCATTTTTTTTTGGGTTTGCTTTGAGATGTTTTTCTGAGTTCGGCTATTCTGGTAACTATATGAATATGCGGGTTTCCTTCGATAACCTATTAAATGAGCCTATCCCACAACCTATTCTATTCCAAATTATCAGAATTTTCACGATCATTTTACATGATCATCTATTCGATTAACTGTTCTAAATACGAGATTCAAAAATCAGATTTTGAGTTTCGGGATAGGCTCTTTGCTAAAAATATCACAGAAATTAAGTTTTTCATAAAAGAGTTGAACGGCAAGAATAGATTCGATAGGAACACATATATTCTTGTTAGGAATTATAGGGAATGCTCTTCGTTTTGTGATTTTCATTTGACCGAATAACGCAAAACAAAGAGCACTTATTTTTATTTAACTGTCAATGTCAGGATATATAGCGGTTTATTGTGTTTTGTTAAAGCTTAACTGAAGTATAAGCCTCATTAAAATTTAGTTTGACATCATAAATTTAATTTAGTGAGGAGCCTCAATTTTTTGTCAAAAATCAATTGATAGTATTCATAAATTTCATCAAATTACCTCTATTTTTTCCAACTTCAAAATCACTATTCGGCAAATGGGTGGAGATTTTTGTCTTATTTTAACACTTTTGGCAACTGACTTTCTGGACAATATCCATATTTTATCCATTATTCATG
>DATMYS010000467.1:0-3965 GCA_035560835.1 Methanosarcina sp. | reverse complement strand
ATAGTTACGTGCCAGAAAGAAGCATCGTGCTCAACTCTTCGGCCAGCGTGACTGCGCCCCTATATCCAGAGTAGCCTTTCGAAAGTACTACCTTATCATATAGCGGGAAAGATAGTGGAAACACTGATATTCCGTATTTTTTACCTTCTATCTTATCATTGGTGTTTCCAAAAATGATATTAGGTTTATTTTCCTTAATAGCCTCCCAGATTCTGTGATTGTCAGACTCAAACAATATGTTTGGCTTAAGGTCATAGTCAAGCTCTGAAATTCTTTCCCTTATTGACTCCTTTAAGCTTTCCTCTGGCTGGTCAGTAACATCTATCAAATTTGGTGTTAAACTAAGGTCATTAGCCAAAAACTTCGTTATTCCTATCGCATATCCAGAATCAGCAATTACAGCAAACTCTTTATTGGACAGAGAGAAAACATGTGCCTCTGTGAACTTAATTAGATACTTCCAAAACGTGTTTTCCTCTTCTTCGATGACCTTTTCTACCTTTTCCATATCCATCTGCAATATCCTTGCCACTTCTCTCAGGAAATTGCTGGTTTCAGAACCGATAGGCAGTGGGTATATAAGGTAAGGCACGTCGAACTTTTCCTTGAAATGTTCGGCTACGGCAATGCCCGCATAAGGAGACAGGACTATATTAAGCTCTGCCTTGGAAGCATTTCTTATTTTATCCAGGGTGTCGCCGTTTCCTGAAAGGTTCACTTTGAGGCCAATTCCTTCCAGCAAGCGAACTATCTCGTTAATATTGCCTTGCCAGAACGCATCCATCAATGGCACGATGCCCAAGAGATTAACAACTCCTCTTGTTCTTTTTTTCGATGGGACCGTAAGCTGATCGATCATCGACCTGTATGCTATATCATAGCCCTTGTAAGTATCACCTTTAAAACCAGGTGTCTCCGCAAATATTACAGGCTTATCGTTATCTGAAAACTTATTGACAACTGCCTTAATGTCGTCACCTATAAGGCCTACAGTACAACCTGTTACCACGAAATAAAAGTCAGCATCAATGACTTCAAGCGTGGTCTTTATTTGTTCCTGTAAGCGGTCCTCACCTCCGAAAACTACCTGTTTTTCAAGAGTATTGGTAGAAGGTAATGCAAAACCGCATGCGTATCCAACATATTGATAACCATGACCTAAATTGCTGTTGAATATAGCCATACCACATCCTGGGCCGGCATGAACAATAGGAGCTGCCCTATTTATGGAATTGATCAGGTCAAGAGCTCCTCCAAGAGCACAGCTAGTCCTTGGTGCATCTACGTAACCCATTAATCATCACCTATATATTTAAAGGGACTTTGAGAATACCAGTTTTCACGATAAGGCAGATTTACTCTTGCTGAGATCTTTTTAGCATAAGAGGGATTCCTGAGGGATCTTACAAGTTCCTTACCAAAGCTCAAAGCACCCTCATACCCAACGTAAAGTGTGCCAGGAAGCACAGGAGCAACTGGGATTCCCTGGCGTACACCTGTACTACAATATTCGATACCGCCCACCAGAACATCCGGTTTTTCCTTTGCAAGAAGGTTAACCCATTCAAAGTGCTGGAAGTTGCCGATTTGTAAAATGAATTCTTTTTTGCTGCGGCGGTTAAGATTCTCAAGAGGAGCAAGACCATATGCATCACTATACTCCAAGCCGGTGCTAACAGAAGTCTCCATCCCAAACTCATAAAGAAGACTCTGAAGAGCCAGGGTTCTTGCCAGGTTAAAGCCAACGAAAGCTTTCTTTCCCTCAAGTTCTGACCTTATTTCGTTAAGTAGAGGTGCCACTCTAGCCTCTTCCTCTTTAATCACTTCTTCGATCTCTTTTTCTTTATCAAACAATTTTGCGGTATCCCTTAGCCACCAGTTTGTGAACTCAATACCAACAGGCATAGGAGGCTCAACATAAGGTATACCATACTTTTTTTCCATATTTTTCAGGAAAAGATTGCTCATGAGGTTGCAGAGTGTACTTGCACCTGTAGCTTCGGATGCATTCTTTATATTTGCCACATCTGTAAATAGGGGAAAATACTGGACTTTAATCCCCACTTTAGCCAATAGGCGTTCGATTTCCAGCTCATTGACATGGGATATTGTAAGAGGATTGACTATCAGTAGTGTGTCCTTTCTCTTCTTCTTGGGAGGCTCCATGATTCGCATCAGGGCAACAAGGAAAGTATCATATCCAGTAGCAACAGCACCCGACCTGAATCCTTCGCACTGCATTGGAATTATGGTTCCTTTTACTTTTGGCTGTACTTTATTTACGACGGCTTGTAAATCGTCACCTATAATCCCTGCGGCGCATGATGAGATTACAGTGATGAGTTTTGGATGGTATCTGTTCTCGGCTTCCAGAATAGCGTTCTCTAGCTCATTAACTCCACCATACACAACTTCATTTTCACCAAAATTAGTAGATATGACTTTAATACTATCCGACGGTAGCTCACGCATCTCTCTTTCCATTTTATAGAGGAGAGTTACTCCAGGTATCATAGAGGAGCAGCCTACAGGAGAGTGTGCTATAACTACATTATCATTAACCATAGCCGCATTCAAGAGAGGCATCATCTCATCGCAGGCTGAAGATTGGGAAAAGCTTCTATTTCTATTCTTCAGGCATCCTCCTCTAGAGCATCGTGCAAGATCTGTTCCGCTTCCTCCATACGCACATACCGTTCCTAAACGCTCTTCACGACTTGGAACAAGGAATTCTGATTTACTTTTAAGCATTTCTTTTTCTCCTTAATTCCCGCTGGAAATTTCCGCTTCCTGCGCTAGATAGTCGAGCCTGTAACTTGAAGAGATCTCGTCCTTTTGTCCTAATAAACTATCAGACCATCTCTCGGCCCATTCCTTCAACTGTTCCGGCTCCAGAGGTGAAGGCACATACTTTTTCTTGTTACTAATGATGGTTTTAGCCAGTTTTCTATATACAGAAGCCTGTTCTGAATCTGGGTCAGCCTCTATGACTGTCTTTCCTAATAGTTCGGCCCTGGTTACTGATAGTGATCTGGGGATAAACTGTGCGATCGTGGTGCTGGTATTCTTGCTGAAATCTTTCACAATATCCTTTTGGATAGGCTGATTGATTGAATTAGCAATTATTCCGCTAAACAGAGCACCGCCGCTTGCAGCATATTTCTTTATTCCCTTGAAAAGATTGTTAGCAGCATAGATGGCCATGAAATCAGACGATGAAACAGTATACACCTGTTCAGCAACCCCTTCACGGATAGGCATAGCGAAACCCCCGCAGACTACATCCCCCAATACATCATAGATAACAACATCTGGTTCATAATCCTCGAAGACGTTCCGGGATGCAAGCAGTTCAATAGCAGTGATGATACCCCTTCCAGCACATCCCACTCCAGGCTCTGGGCCTCCGGCCTCGACACATAGGATATCGTTAAATCCGTTATGAATTACTTCATCGATCTTTACTTTCTGATTAGAGCGTAGCGTGTCGAGTATGGTTGGAATAAATGTTCCTCCACGTAACGTGTTTGTCGAATCGCTTTTAGGATCACATCCTATCTGCATGACATGATATCCCTGTTCGGAAAGGGCAGCACTAATATTTGATGCTGTGGTCGATTTACCAATACCACCTTTCCCATAAATGGCAATATTCCTGGTTTTGGTCATATTATCACTCGGTTAATCAAAATGTACTATCGATCCATCAAGCAAGGACAGAGTATTACAAGATCTCTTGGATTCACAAGACTTCTTGGATTCACAAGACTTCTTGGATTTGGGAAGTGGATGATTATATTGTGTATACAGAGCAACGGTTCTTACTGATAAGGATCGATTTGCTTTTATCAAATATCATAAAGCGTGAATTGTTAAATATGGTAGTAAATAAGCAAAAAAGACCTTATTATTCAGATAATTAGAGAAAATAGGCAACAATTGCCTGAAAAATGTAGGTTTTCAAC
>DATMYS010000466.1:0-2221 GCA_035560835.1 Methanosarcina sp. | reverse complement strand
GAGGAAATGGTTAGATGCGGAGACTAAAAATAATAAATAAGTATAGTAATCGAATAGTAAAAATGGAAAGTAGAAAATATAAAAATTAAGAAGTAAAAAAATAGAAAATACAAAATAAAAAGCTGGAAAGATAGAAAAATAAAAGCAGAAATTGTCCTGAAGTATAAGAAGTTTCAGACCAGTTCAGCCTTTATAATTTTTACTTCGGTTTTTGGACGGTCCTGGCGGTCAGTTTTCACTTTTCCTATAGAATCCACAACATCCATGCCCTCCACTACCTTTCCGAAGACAGGGTGCATCCTGTCGAGATGATTATTGTTCACAAGGTTAATAAAGAACTGGCTGCCGCCTGTGTTCGGGCCTGCGTTTGCCATAGATATAGTGCCCCTGTTGTTTCGGTTATGGCTTGTGAATTCATCCGGAATCTCATATCCAGGCCCGCCCATGCCTGTACCTGTCGGGTCTCCGCCCTGGATCATGAATTTGTCGATCACTCTGTGGAAAATAACTCCTTCATAGAAGCCTTTCTCCACGAGTTTTGCGAAATTTCCCGCCGTAGTTGGCATGTCTTCAAAGAGCTCGATTGCTATGTCACCCATAGTGGTATGGAGAACCACTTTCTTTCCTTTCCATACAGTCATTGCTTTTCCTCTGCCAGTCATCCAGTTTTATTTTTATTTTCGCCTGTCTTTTTGTCGGCTTTTCGTGCACTCTATGTTCACCTTACATGTAAATGCTTCGCTGCCCAAGTCCCGTCACCCGAGTCATATCTCGGGAAAACGGTGCCCTTTCCGCTACCCGAATTTCGCTTAAGAGGGTTGAATTATGGGCTAGATAAACTGATTTTTAACTCTCTCAGGACGGCTGATTTAAAAAGGCTTGACCGCAAACCTTTTTAGAAAAGGTTTGATCGCAATCTTTCCGGCGGAAGCTTTATCAAAGGCTCTAAGCTAAAACCTTTTTAAATGAGTTGCTAAAAAGGATTAACATAATGATCTTTCTATATTTTTCCACAAAATCCAGAATGTACTCTTTTTTTCAGAACTGATCAATAACTTATGGATACAACCAAAAATGGATAACATAACAAGTTATGAAAAAAATTAAATTTTACTGCGGAAAACTGGTTTACGACTAAAATAATTGCGTGAAATTTCAAAGTGTATTTCTTTTCTGCCTCACCATAATCCGATCCATTTTAGAGAATACAAAAACATAATCCCTGACAGAATATTGAGTACTACAAGTTGACCTTTCCTTTTCCTCCATCTTTTTGCCATAATATGATTTACCCAGTAAGCCATAGAAGTCGCCAGCATCCCGATAATAAAAGCAACAAAAACATCAGGGAGCCCAAAAATTCGACTGAGAATAAATCCAATTCCTCCAACCACACAAACTGGACAAACCATAATTATCCTCTTCCTCTTTGATTTTTATCCGGAACTCTGGGTTTTATCTGAAACTTTATCTCCTGGTTACATAGGAATTTGAGATTAAGTATATTAGTCAAAGTCTATTAGTCAACGTTTCGTGTCATTTGCGTCTGCTTTTTCCTGTTGAACAAGGGCAAGATCCAGAACTGTTTTAAACATTTCTTCATCAGTGTCATTTCGTCCAACAAACCTGGCCTGAAATCTGTCTGTGCTGACACTTCCATTATCCTGCATATAGACGTATGTTCCATTTTCAATGCCCACAATCACAAAGGAATCAGGAATAAAGTTTACTTTGAAATATTCTGCAAGTTCTGGGTTCTTGTCTGCATCTATGGCAGCAATAGTTGCTTTTCCCTGGTATTCGACTGCTAATTTATCAAGAACGGGCTTCAAAGACCGGCACTCCGGACACCATCTAGATCCTATCTTTACAAAGACGGGAGCTTTCTGAAGGGATGTGTTTACCTGCTCCAGTTGGGTTATAGCAATAACACTTTTCTCCATGCTTGCCTCAGAGCTTGTTGAATTTTTTGGAGTTTTTTCACCACATCCAGCCGTAAAGAGTACTAATACAAGCAGGATCAGTAATAGAACTGATTTCTTCATATTGGTCTTCCATTAGTTTCACTATTGTACAACTCTGATTTTTAAAATCTGTAAGTGCAAATTTATCTGTGACAATCGCAATAATTCATTTTTAATTTATTTGAACTACGCATCCTTATTGTTGGAATAATGAACTTAAATTTATTCCACTTAGGAACGTAAATGTATACAACTAG
>DATMYS010000465.1:0-2260 GCA_035560835.1 Methanosarcina sp. | reverse complement strand
GTATAAATATAGTATTTTAAATAGTTGAAACTTTATACTATTGGCTTTATGAAAAGTCTACTAATTAGCTGTGAGTAGCTGTGAGAAACTGAAAAATGATAAGTGAAACTGCATCAAGCCATTAAGTTCAAATCAATGAAGGTTTGTTTTTCAGAGGATTCTTATAGAGCCCCGTATAATGCTTTGTAAACTATACCTTTACCTACTTTTATAAATAATAAAAAAGTCCTCTTCCCTCAAATCAGGAGGCAACCGAAAAATGATGATCGCAGGAATTGATGAAGCCGGAAAAGGTCCGGTAATCGGGCCCATGTGCATAGGAGGCGTAAAAATCGAGGAATCCAGAGCTCATATCCTTAAAGTGCTCGGGGTTGCGGATTCCAAGAAACTAACGCCAAAAAAGCGGGAGCAGCTTGCAGTCCAGATTAAAAAACATGCAGACGGCTTTTTTATTCTTGAGGTCAGCCCTTCCCAGATTGACGAACTCCGGAAGATCATGACAATGAACGAGATCATGGTGGTCTGTTTTGCAAAAGTGCTTGAACAGCTAAAGCCTGACCTCGTATATGCCGATGCTGCTGATGTCAACGCCGAACGTTTTGCAGCCAACATCCGCAGGCAGTACGCAAAAACCAGCCCTGACCACGCAAAAGAAATAGAGATAATTTCCATGCATCAGGCCGATGCAATTTATCCCACAGTCTCGGCGGCTTCTATTATTGCAAAAGTGCGCAGGGATGAGCTGATCGAAGAGCTCAAGAAAGAATGGGGCCTCGACTTTGGCAGCGGTTATCCCTCAGACCCGAAGACAAAAGAATTCCTGTTGAACTGGGGAAAAGAGCACTCAGGAGAGTTTCCTGAGATAGTCAGGCAGTCATGGCAAACTGTAGAAAATATCAGAGAAGAGCTGAAAAAGGCCGAATTGAAGTGAGTGTTTGGGGAACTACAAAAGAAGAGCTGAAAAATAGAAAGATTACAGAGAGTGTTTTTAAAAAATATCATCTCTATAATGAGAATAAGTTAAAAGAAAATGATATTGAAAAACGAAAAAAATCTTACAAATACAAAATTATTAAAAAGAAAAAAGTCGTTTTTATTTTTAAGATCTTACCAGTAAAAGTTTAGCAGATCTCTTCATTGAATTGCTCATTAAGACATTCCAGTGTAATTGCTACTTATATTTCATTGATTACCTGAGGAAACGTTATTTGCCAAAGGCATGTAATCTATGCTTCCGGTTGTCTGGTTAACAACATAAGGAGTGTCCCCTATACCGTTTCCGTCAGCATCTGTTCCATTGTAATCTTTCCACTTATTACCTGCTGAACTGCTGTTCCAGGAATTCGTTCCTTCATCTACGGCATTCATGAAGTTAAAGAACTTATTGAAGTAAATAATATTGCCGGTAGATCCTTTAAGGTACATTCCAAGACCATTCATGTACAGGCTGTTATTATTCAGGGTATTAGACTCTGCCATATTCTCGAGGATTACTCCATAATTGTTTCTTGAAATAGAGTTGTATCCAAGCATGTTAGTTCTTGAAGTGTTAAGGAGGAATCCTATATCGTTTGATTCTGCAGTGTTATTCATGAGAGTATTGTTAGTAGAATTCTCCAGCAGAATGCCCTCATCATTTGTCAATACCATGTTGTTTGACAGTTTATTTTCGTTTGATCTTGAAAGAACAATTCCGGTAGATCCAAGACTTATCTGATTGTTGTCAAGGAAATTGCCTTGAGAATTATTGAGGCCAATGCCAGCATCATTCAACATCAGTGTATTGTTACTTAAAGAACAGTTCTGCACGCCTTCAAGGTAAAGCCCTACTTCCTGATACGCATCAATTCCTGAGGGGCCTCCTACAATATGGAAACCGGCTATTCTCACGTTATTTGACTTAATACTGAAAACGTCATTTTCCGGAACTGCACCGATTACATAGGTACGGTTCGTCCTGTCTCCCGAAACATCAGTTTTCGAGATGATTGCAATTTCTTTATTTACGTTTACATTTTCTATATATATGCCAGGGCTTACAGAAATTGTATCCCCGTTCTGTGCATTATTGACAGCTTCCTGAATGGAACTATAGTTTTCTCCCCCATTACTGCCTACGGTAAGAACCGCAGCTCCCGCCTGAGTAATTGTTGCCCCAAGTACAAGGAGGAAAATTGTGCAAATATTTTGGATTGATTTTCCTTTCATAGCCTAATACTCCCCTTCGTTTCAAATTATATAGACAGAAAGACAATTACTG
>DATMYS010000464.1:0-3179 GCA_035560835.1 Methanosarcina sp. | reverse complement strand
GGGTTTTTCTCTGTACTATTACTCCTGGTTCCACGTTATCACATCCCTTGGGACAATGGCAGGCTTTGCGGCTTTGAGTCTCATTGAAAGGGAATTCAAAAGAAAACAAATGAAAGCTTATTACTACCCTCTTCTTATCCTCGGAACAGGAATTCTCGGGCTTGTAATTGTCAAAATCGTATCTCCGTCCCTTTATTCCCTTATAATAAGTGCACCAAATACTGTTTTTGGAATCCAGCAGGGAGGACCTTCTACTATTGGTGAAGCTACTTCGATATTCTACAGTAGTGGCGTCTTTACCCTAACAAAAGCTTTCTCAAATTTCACTCCGACGGGATTTCTCGCTTCTCTGCTTGGGATGCTTATTCTAGCTATAAACCTGTTTAGAAAGCAAAAACCCCAGGAAGTGCTAGTTCTTGTATGGAGTTTTCTGATTTTCCTTGCAATTTACGGCCAGAACCGTTTCGCATACTACTATTCAATAAACGTTTCAATCCTTAGCGCCTATCTTGGAGGTCTGCTGCTTGAAAAAGTAAAGTGGAGTGAACTTGACCAGAAGTTCAAGAGTAATGTAAAACTGCCTGCAGATATCCCAAAAGTATTAAAATTTGTTAAAATAGACCAGATTCTTGCAATCCTGCTTATAGTGATATTTCTGATTTATCCTGTATATGGATCGGCAATGTTATACACAACTGGCTCAAACGACCCCCCTGTTCCTTGGATGGAAGCTTGTGTCTGGCTTCGCTCAAATACGCCTGATACGGGAATGGATTATAATGCCATTTACGAAGCTCCGAAAAACGGAGAAATGTTCCAGTATCCAGATACGGCATACGGTGTTATGTCATGGTGGGACTTCGGGCACTTTATAGAAACAATAGGGCACAGGATGCCAAATGCAAATCCGTTCCAGGCAGGAATAGGGGGCCGTAGGGTAAGCATTAACGAGACAAACCAGCCAGGAGCTGCGACCTTCTTCATAGCTCCATCTGAAGAAGAATCAAGAGCAGTACTTGAAGCCATAGACCCGATGCCCGACAAAGCAGGCGCACGATACATAATGTCTGATGCCTACATGGCTACAGTGATGTTCGGGGCAATACCTGAATGGACTCTTGATACAGAAGGGTATTTTCAGGCTTACTGGACAGGTAGCCAATATCAGAGCATACCCTCTACCCGATATTTCAATACCATGGAAGCAAAATTGCACATTTTTGACGGAAATGGCTTGAAACATTACCGTATGGTTTACGAGACTGAGACCTACCAAAGCAACGAGGTCGGATATAAACAGGCCTATAATTTTTTCTACGGAGGCAAGCTCCCTGAAACGGATACCGGTTATGTCAAGATCTTCGAGTACGTCAAAGGTGCAAATATAACCGGAACGGCTTCCCCCAATGAGACTGTTAAAATAGACACGACAATTCTTACAAATCAGGGAAGAACCTTTGAGTATTCCCAGTCAACAACTGTAGACTCTCAGGGAAGGTACGAATTCACAGTGCCTTATTCAACAGACGGTCCGATTGCAGACGAAACACAGTTTGACACTGAACCTTCAGACCCCTATGTGTTGAGTTATGGAGATACGACAAAAGAAGTAAGAGTAAATGAAGAAGCCGTATTAAAAGGAGAAGAGATAAAGGTCTGAACAACTCGAAATGTGCAGTTGAGTTAATTTCATACCTTTGTTCCTTTTTCCCTCTTTTTGTATCTTCATTTTTATTTTTATCTTTCTGAAAAGGCTTATTCTTTTGAGATTTTTGAAGTAGCCTTCCACCCTTCCGGAATGCTTGTTTTTTTATATATTCACAGGTTACATATACTTTTATATACTATTAATAAAGTTATTTTATATTTCAAAGAGCTTCTTAAAGTGGAATCAGAACATTGCCGCGTCTTTAGAAGACTTATTACTGTTTCGAAGTAGACAGATGTAGAGACTTATTACCGGGGAAGAAAAGCAAACCTCCTCCGAAAATACTGAATCTCTTGAAGACTGTCCTAACCTTCCTAGTATGAAAGCTTCATAAAGTTTCTGAAAATGAATAAGTAAGATTATAAATAATCAGACTGATTTGCCTGAGTAGGATAAATATTATCTATTTGATTTTCTTCTTCCACAAATTATATATTTGATTGAAAAAACTTACCTCTTAAAGGGGATTATTATGAGTTCTCAGGATCATCCTGTATCATCATTCAAAGATAAAATCAAATCCAGCTGGCCTTATACTTTGGCAGTTGCGATAATCGGTTTATTATCTCTATGGGTCAGAACACTTCCTTCAGATGCGGTGTTCTTATCCGATGGATCCGTAAAGTTCGCGACCAACGATGCCTGGTACCATATGCGTACCTTATTCGTCCTGCTTGAAAATTACCCCCACAGGATGTTTTTCAATCCCATGACCAATTATCCAAACGGGAGTTACATACATTTTGGTCCACTGTTCGATCAGATGATGGCAATTACCTCCCTGATTCTTGGAATGGGACATCCAAGTTCTCAACTGGTTAACACTATAGGAGCCTATTTCCCTGCAGTACTCGGAGCCCTTACTGTTATTCCGGTTTACTACATAGGAAAATATCTGGGAGGGCATAAAACAGGGATTCTGGCTGTAATCCTGATAGCGTTTGCTCCAGGGCAATTTCTGTCCCGTTCACTGATTGGTCATACAGACCATCATGTTGCAGAGTCGCTGTTCAGTACTTTCTTCATAATGTTTTTCATGCTGGCTTTGATTTCGGCAAAGGAGAAAAAACTGCGTTTTGAAGACGTGTTCAATAAGAACTTCAAAGTCCTGAAAGAACCTTTTCTATATTCGGTTCTGGCTGGCATCATGTATTCAGCTTACCAGCTTTGCTGGCCAGGAGGCTCACTTTTCTTATTGATCGTTCTTGTTTACGCAATATTCCAGTACATTTTAGACAATTTCCGGAATGAATCAAGCGACTACCTTGGATTTACAGGCGTAGTCACCTGTCTGGTAAGTACAATACTTATCCTTCCATTTGTCCATCCGGATATGGGTTTTTCTCTGTACTATTACTCCTGGTTCCACGTTATCACATCCCTTGGGACAATGGCAGGCTTTGCGGCTTTGAGTCTCATTGAAAGGGAATTCAAAAGAAAACAAATGAAAGCTTATTACTACCCTCTTCTT
>DATMYS010000463.1:0-3448 GCA_035560835.1 Methanosarcina sp. | reverse complement strand
GAAGAAAAAAGAGAAAAAGACAAAGTAGAAGAAAAAAAGAGAAAATTTGAGGTAAGAATAGTAACCTCAGCGAATCAATTAAAGATTATCAATCAAAATGAAAACACAGGGTTTGGTGCCGTATATTAATACCTCTTAGGTTTGCGCTTTGCGTAACACTCCCTGCAGTATACCGGCCTGTCAGGATCCGGTTTGAAAGGCACCTCTGTTTCTTCGCCACAATCTGAGCATTTTGCTTTGTACATCGTCTGTGGCCCTCTACCATAGCCACGTTCTTTGCTGGAACCCTGATCCCTACTCTGGGAACCTTTTCTTTCCATTATGATTTCCCCTACTTAATTTATCGTTAAAGTTTACATAAAGAGATTATCAAATAATTCAAAAAGAACCTCATTTTATGAACATGTTATTTCTGGGGGTCTCGATGAACTAATTGAATTATTAATATCTGGTATAATGGTATTTATTTTTACTGCATTAAGCTTTATAAAGCTTCGATAATTTTTGGTTTTTAAGCCGAATGCTTCTTAATTATTCTAATGAGCTATGTGATTTTACTCACATTACTAAGATTTATCACATTAAACCCCGCTAATACTTGGGTTTCCAGAAGTAATATTAAGGAGCTCAGACAAAAGTTTATAATATTATTTCACTTTGCGTTAGTCTGCCCCTCACAAAAATTTTTTGATAGATCATTCTTTGTACTATATTTATAGAACTTATATAGCACTTTTACAGTACATCTACAATACATTTACAGTACTTTTTTCATCTTTGCTAAATTTTTGGTACTGAAGTTGTCATAGAAATAGCCCGGAAATCCTGATCAAAGATTGCATTCCGGAGAAAGAAAGGAGGTTTACTAGCCTCCTCTTTTATTTGAATAAAGGGAGAGCCTTTTTTACTCGCTCCCAATTTAATGCCTTAGTGACTCTAAAATAGGGTTATTTTCCTTGAAATTCCTTGCTGACAGCTGCAGCATTGGTGTACTCCTTTTCAGGAAGGTCTTCCAGAACCTCAATTACCTTATCGCTAGCATTGTGTTTCTTAGCGTGTTCGATAAGCTGCTTCTTATTTACAGGATAATCTATATCCTTTAAAGCCTTTTGAACTTCAATTGGACTGGTTTGCATAAATTTCCCCCTCTACTTCAATTTAATTTCCTTTAAATTCCTTGCTGACAGCTGCAGCATTGGTGTACTCCTTTTCAGGAAGGTCTTCCAGAACCTCAATTACCTTATCGTTAGCATTGTGTTTCTTAGCGTGTTCGATAAGCTGCTTCTTATTTACAGGATAATCTATATCCTTTAAAGCCTTCTGAACTTCAATTGGACTGGTTTGCATAAATTTCCCTCCACTTTTTGTATATTTTATGTATTTTTCTCGGTTATATCGATTATATAATGTTCAATAACTTACCTCTTGCAGAGGGTAAGCCATTATTTCGATACCATCTGGACCTAGAGGTACTGTTCTAAAACACCTGCTTAGTGAATCAATACTCTTTTGGGTTTGGTGATTTTATACGTTCGTTTTCCAGACGCTCGATTTCTCTGGTAACGTTATAAGGAGTGTTACTCTATGTCAGGTACCCCCTCAGAAGGTTCCAGGACATCACTGCTTGCCTGCCTACTTTCGGCGAACTTTACAAGGTCGTCTCTACTTGCAGGATAATCTATTCCCCACCGGTTATAGATTCTTCAGCCTGGCGTGGACTCCTTTTTAGAAGTTCACCTCCCTGAATTCAGGTATCTATTGTCTTTCCCTATCGCCCACCCACCATTGAGTATTATGTAAAATATAATATAAAAAAGAATTCAACTCAAACGTTTGGTAGAAGATGATTATTTAGGTCTGGTAGCTTATTACTTTTTTTTAGAATTAAAGACTGAATACGTCTTCAAACCAGGGTTTTTGGTTAGCGTCTATTGAAAGGTATGCTCTCATAGATAGCTTGGTTTAAAACAGGTGAATTGAATAAAGGTCCATTATAATAGAGATCTTGATGCCGAAAAACTACTCCATCAGGAAATAAGTTTACCACATATCTAGAAAAATTTTCTTGAAGGCTACCGAGGCTCAGAGTTATCATAGAAAATAAAGTGATATGATTTCGGCTTATAATTATATAATATAAAAATAACACTGAGATTCCCTAAGACTTTGATAAGCTTAATATTTCTCATGCAGTAAAGGCTGGGAAATAGAAAATCGAGGTCAAGTAGCTTCGATAGCCTAATATACAGTTTATCTAATAGTGCTGTTCTGAATATGTTAAAGAAGTAGAGGAAAAGTAGAAAACTGAAAAATTTCCGGAAAACAAGCTCGGATTAAACTTCCTGCCTGTTTCACAGAAAACTCCAAACTTTTTGCTGCTTTCTCGGATCAAGCGATTGAATCCTGCTAGTTTTTCCGAAGCTAAGCCTGATGAAGTCAGATTAAAGGTGCTGCGAAAAGCCAGTTTAAAACCCCAGCACCGCTATTTGCTCTCCTGCCAATTAAAGCAAAATTATCAATAGCCGGATGAGGATCAGAAGGATGATCGATTCGATAATCAATATTAGAATCCCGACTACCACTTTACATGCTCCCATTTACAGATAAAGAAAGTATAATTTTAATTGAATTTAAATTTACAGCTCGCCTCAAGAACACTCTCAGTTGTTAGATAAACCTACAATATACATGAGTAAACCTGAAAATAAGGGAATTAAGAAGTTATCATTAAAGAAAAACTTGAAGATCATTTGCGAGTTGAATTCCCTAATTGTCTGCAAACCTATAACGCTTTCCAGCAGCATCCCACCTGTAGCTCCAATAAAAGCCTGAGCAGGGGTCACAAAAAGTAAAGATGCTAAAAAGGCTGCTAATATTCCTGAAAGTGTCCCTTCTATGGTTTTTTCTCTCGAATAAGGTAGCTTATGTCTACCTATCAGCACGCCTATGGCGGTTGCCACCGAATCTCCGAACGCGACTACCGCAATTGAAGCATATACAATTTCTTCAGGGAACAATACAAGAGAAAGGACTATTCCGCAAAGGAGCGATGTAGTTCCTATAAGTGGTATAGTTTGCTTTGAAGGTCTTCCCCACCTACAAAGGAAAGTGGAGAAACGGAGCGGAAACTTATCCCGGATAATAGCTATTGAAGTTGCCACATAGAAAGCAAGCAGAAACAGCAGGAGAGGCAGTGCCATATCGCCGGCTGCCAGAATTAAAAGAATTAAAGTTACACCTGTAAACAGGTGTATTAACTGGCGCTCAACTTCACCTTTAAGAGCAGCTCTTCTATCGAGGTCACAATTTAAGTTCTGAGTGTATTCGTTTACCATAAAATCACTTTTTAGTGACCTTATACAGGTGTTTGATCCCAATCGACGAATCAGAGTTAAAAGATCTGGAAAATAAAAGGCATGAAACATAAGCCTTATTCTCTGAATTCTGC
>DATMYS010000462.1:0-2033 GCA_035560835.1 Methanosarcina sp. | reverse complement strand
TTCCTAGTTAATATTCTGAGAAAGGTCTCATTCAATTTTTATAAATGATTCGATCTTGTTTTTCAGGTAAATGGTAAGAAACTGATATAACAGGTCAGGCAATCCTGCCCGTAAATATGATTGCTTCATTTTTCAGGTTTTCATTTTTCAGGTTTTCATTTCTAATATTTCCTGCAGTAAGGAAGATCAGGAAAGGTCTTTTTTCCCTCCAAGCTCGTTTGCTCTCTTTTCTGCTTCTTCTTTTGTCTGGAAAATTTCATTGATGCAGTTACATTTTCGCATATTATGGTCGCAGTGATAAATGATATACAGGATGTCAGAGAGACTGTCAGTGGGTACATAACTTAACTCGTTCACCCTCCTGCCTATACGGGTATAATTTTGCCCGTCGATCTCGAGTTCTCCTGCATCTTTCATCGGATCGTATCCAAAACACACCTCGCAGTCGAGTTCTACCTGCCATTCTTCTACAAAATATTCAGGCTGGCCCTCGATGTAATCTTTCTCACAATCCGAAGTGCCGGAACTTTTTATATACTCAAATATGCTTTCGTATATATCTGCCGGTTTTACTTTTCCGTAATACAGAATGTTTATGTTTCTCATTTTCGTTTCATCTCTGAAGATCTTATTAAATAATTAGATGTTAAATATCCGCTCAAATAAGGGTTTGCTTATCGCAGTCCTTTACAATTTTTATCTTTTTATTACAGTTTAATAGTTTATCTCTCTACCACTCTTGGTATACGCTTCTTCAGATTTTTCGTGTGTTTTTCACTTCTTCCCTATACTCTCTGACAAACTCCACATATTCTGCAGCGTTTTCTGCTATGGCTTCAATTTCGGATTTATCAATTTCTCTCTTAACCTTTCCCGGAACTCCAATAATCAGGCTGTTTTCGGGAAATCTTTTTCCCTCAGGAATCAGCGCATTTGCACCTACAATAGAATTTTTTCCTATTTCAGCTCCGTTCAATACTGTAGAATTCATCCCTATAAGCACATTGCTTTCGATTTTGCACCCGTGAAGCACAGCTCCGTGTCCTACACTTACATCATTCCCGATCTCAACTCCATTCTCAGGATTTGCATGAATAACCACATTATCCTGGATACTTGTCCTGCTCCCGATTTTTATTTTGTTCCGGTCTCCGCGAATTACGGCATTAAACCATACACTTGAAAAATCCCCGATTTCAATATCCCCTATAACGTCTGCGGAATCCGCAATAAAAGCCGTTTCCGAGATCTTCGGGCTTTTGCCTTTAAACTCCATTATCATGAATATCTCTCCTTCTTTCCAAAAACAGTTTTTTATTATCCGGGAATTAATTATGTCGTTTTTCGGTTTTATTTCCTGTCATGCAGGAAACTTTGCTCTTCATAAGCCTCGAAAGTTTCATTTAGGTTTTTTATATAGAAAACAGGCCTCTTGCTTTTGGAATTATCACAAAAGTCAATTGGTCTAAATTCTTACTTAGACTGCATAACGGTAAATAAGATACGCAATGACCAGCAACATCAAAATAGAACGGAAATTGTACCCGGATTCTGGATGTATGCTGTTTCTCCTTTCAGGTTTTTTAGGTCGAAACATATAGTCTATTATTGAAGAGATTGAAGGACCTGTTAACTGCTCTTTCCTCCTGTATCTGACCATGAATGCGAAATGAATTGATGTTATAATAAAGGCCAGGATGAAAGTTTCAATACCTCCTACTGATATGTATCCCATACTATTAAGGATTCCAACTATCAAAAAAGATGCAAAGTATACTGGAATTGAACGCAATAGTTCCTGTTCTACAATTGGATCTCTGTTCATGCTTCGACTTCCGTCCTATTTTCGGTAACTGTCTTTTTATATATTTACTCGGGAGCTATT
The DNA here is from genome assembly GCA_035560835.1 of Methanosarcina sp. GTDB lineage: Archaea > Halobacteriota > Methanosarcinia > Methanosarcinales > Methanosarcinaceae > Methanosarcina. The sequence goes on along the minus strand of DATMYS010000462.1, from coordinate 148 downwards.
TCTAAGATTATTGTATCTTCTGTGACTATCTATTCTTACAAATCTCTCAACATATTTTTCTCTAGATTACAACTTTCCCTAAGGCAATTTACTTCTAAATATTATTTGACACTGATGGCTGAGAAAGAGAAAATTAAAAATAGAGACT
>DATMYS010000461.1:0-7528 GCA_035560835.1 Methanosarcina sp. | reverse complement strand
GAATAAAGACGAACTAATCAGAAATTTTCAGTAATATAATTCACCATGGACTCGAAAACCCGCAGACCATCGTCTGAGCCCAGTATTGACTCGGAGGCTCTTTCAGGATGGGGCATGAGACCAAGGATATTTCTTGAAGTATTTACTATTCCTGCAATATTTTCAAGAGAACCATTCGGATTGGCTTCATCCGTTACCTTTCCGTTTTCATCCACATAACGGAAGACAACCTGCTCGTTCTCGTCAAGCTCGGCCAGGGTTTCCTCTTCGGCATAGAACTGCCCTTCCATATGGGCAATAGGCATCCTGATAATCTCGCCTTTCTTGAACTTAGAGGTAAAAGGCGTATCAACGGTCTCTACCCTGAGATTGGTCCAATGACACCGGAATTTCGGGTACTCGTTAGTTGTCAAGGCTCCCTCAAGCACCCGGGCTTCGGTAAGAATCTGAAAGCCGTTGCAGATCCCAAGCACAGGCTTGCCTTCGGCTGCGAGTTTTTTTACTGAATTCATTATTGGAGTGCGGGCTGCAATTGCTCCTGCCCTGAGATAGTCTCCGTAGGAGAAGCCTCCAGGTACGACGACTCCGTCAAAACCTGTCAAATCTTCCTGCTTGTACCAGACAGTCTCGACGTCCACACCCACAACGTCTTTAAGGACATGCAGGACGTCCAGGTCGCAGTTTGTACCTCCGAACTGAAGAATAGCAATTTTCATTTTTTTCCCTCAATTTCAAAGCTTTGACTTTTTCTTACGCCTCAATCGCTTATCCGCACGGCTCAATTAAGTTCCTTGAGCTCGATTGTATAATTATGGATTATTGGGTTTGCAATAAGCTTCTGGCACATCTCTTCAACTTTCTGATTTGCAATCTCGGCAGATTCGGCCTCGAGCACGATTTCGTACAGCTTTGCAGTCTTTACGCTGCTGACCTGGTAGCCAAGTTGTCCGAGAGCCCTTTTTGCGGTAGTGCCTTCAGGATCAAGCATACCTGCTTTCTGTTCAATTCTAACTGTTGCCTGGTACTGCATTTATAAGCCTCAATTTTAAATTTTGAAATAACCGAATGTCCCCTCTTTTCGGGGTCCCAACTGAGGGATTAAATAAGATAGGTAAATAATTCTCAGTCTGCACCATAATAACTATAAAGTGTTTGAGTTATTTTTTGGTGATAATATAAGGGGTTCGATTGCCCTAATGTGCTTTTTGTTTATATTTGGGCATTAGCTGGTTTTAACTCGCCTTACCAGCGCCGATTTCAAGGGAAATAAGGATAAAACCTATTTAATCTTATGGGTCTCAGTTTGTTTTGGCTGCCGGCTGGCTGAGTGGCAAAAGTAAAAGTTTGGAATAAGTTTAGAATGTTGTTTAGAATGCTTATAGTTTCTCGAAATATTATTGAACGTGTAATTTTCTGGTACCTTTGTCTAAAATATGAAACTCCCAGAAAAAATCAACAATGATCTAAAATCCAAATTTACTCTAAAAATTCAAACTTAATTTTAAAATCCAAATCTGTTACTGGCCTCTCGGGCAACATGCCTTGCATTAAAAAGGCACATTTGGTTACAACATGCCGAGCTTTACTGGAAAAATAATACAGTTGCTGGGTTTTTGCTTACCAGGCAGTAAAAATACGGAGAAAATTACGTGAGAAGACGATTTCAGCCAATTATAGAGGTTTTGTGCGAGTCTTAAGGAAACAAATGTAAAAAATAATTTTGGGAAGTTTCAACTTCCCTTGCTTCTTATTACTCAGACTCAATTCAGTATCTGGTTAATTTTGCTGTAAAAATCTATAATAACACTTGTTGCTTCATTGTCCATGTTCAGCTGGAAAGTTCGGATTTGCTTCCCCAGGGGTTTTTCCTGAACAATACCTGAAAGAACCAGAGGTGCGATAACCCTTGATACACTGGAATGAGACAGGCCAGTTTCTTCAGCTATCCCTGAAAGATAGGTTGGTTCGTTCTGGTTCTCGATCAGGTTCTTAAGAACTGTCATTTGTGCAGTTTTTCCAAATATTTTTTCCATTGAATCCATTAATATCATCTCAGAGGTGGCTATTCTCTATAAGTGATTTCCAGTTCCAATAACCGTTGACGGTTAATAAACTTATCTTCTAATTTAATAGGTTAGAGATCTGGACAAATACTCTTAATATTTGGATGCTTTTAATCTATCGAGAATATATCTAATCTCTCTAACTTAGCCTCAAGCGCGTAAGTCGTATATACGTTATAACTTTTATCCTCACCACGAAATCTTATGGAGATTTAACATGAGAAGCGATATTATTAAAGAAGGACCAGAAAGGGCTCCCAACCGTTCACTTCTAAAAGCTACCGGAGTCACAGATTCCGAGATGAGAAAGCCGTTTATCGCAGTTGTCAATTCCTGGAACGATATAATTCCTGGTCACATGCACCTGAACAAACTTGCCGAATCTGTAAAAGCCGGAATCAGGAACGCCGGGGGAGTCCCTTTTGAATTCCATACCATAGGAGTCTGCGACGGAATCGCAATGGGGCATGAGGGTATGAAATATTCCCTTCCTAGCAGAGAAATTATTGAAGATACAATTGAACTGATGGTTAAAGCCCATCAGTTTGACGGCATGGTCCTTATTCCCACATGTGACAAGATCGTGCCAGGTCACCTTATGGCAGCAGGTAGACTTGACATTCCTGCAATTGTTGTAACCGGCGGGCCGATGCTCCCTGGATACATTGATGACAGTTACAAGGATTTCATCTCAGTCTCCGAAGGAGTGGGGGCTCATAGAGTAGGTAAAATCTCAGACGACGACCTTAAAAGGCTTGAAAATTTTGCATGTACTGGAGCCGGATCCTGTGCAGGGATGTTTACCGCAAATACTATGGCTTGTATGACCGAAGCCCTTGGTCTGAGCCTTCCGGGCTGTGCAACTGCCCATGCGGTGGATGCAAAAAAGGTCCGCATTGCCAAGGAATCCGGTGAGCGCATCGTTGAGATGATTAAAGAGAACCTGACTCCCAGAAAAATTGTCACTTTCAAATCTTTTGAGAATGCTATCATGGTGGACATGGCAATTGGAGGGAGCACAAACACTACCCTTCATCTTCCTGCCCTTGCCCATGAATTCGGGCTGAATCTACCTCTTGAGAAATTTGACGAATTGAGCCAGGAAACACCTCACCTGATCTCACTTCGTCCTGGAGGGTCAAATTTTATGTTGCACTTTGACAGAGCAGGTGGAGTTCAGGCAATAATGCAAAGGCTTTCCCCTAAACTCCATCTGGAACAACTTACTGTTAACGGCAAGACTATTGGGGAAAATCTGAAAGAACTTGACATTGTTAATCCGAAGCTTAATAGAGAGATTATTGGAACTCTTGAAAATCCAATTCATGCTCAGGGAGGGATTGCAGTCCTTAAAGGCAGCCTCGCTCCTGAAGGCTCGGTTGTAAAACAGGCTGCTGTTGATCCAAGGATGCATGTTCATACAGGCCCTGCACGGGTTTATGATGGCGAAAAAGCTGCTATGGAAAATATTCTTGCAGGCAATGTAAAACATGGAGACGTTGTGATTATACGATACGAAGGTCCGAAAGGCGGCCCTGGAATGCGGGAAATGCTTGCAGCCACAGCCGCACTTGGAGGCATGGGCCTTCTAGAATCGGTTGCTCTGATAACTGACGGACGCTTTTCCGGAGGTACTCGTGGACCCTGCATTGGGCATGTCTCACCTGAAGCCATTGAAGGAGGGCCAATTGCTCTTGTAAAAGATGGGGATATGATCGAAATCAATATTCCAGAAAGAGTTCTGAACCTTAATATTTCAGAAGAAAAACTTAAGCAGCGGAAAGCTGCCTTTGTACCTCCAAAAACTGAGATTACAGGTTACCTTGCCAGGTACCAGCGTTCAGTCCATTCCGCAAACACAGGCGGAATAGTTGACTAAGTTTTCTGATTATGTTTTGAATTATTGTATTTTCGGAGGAGCTTTCCTTCGCTATTTTCTTTAATTTTTCTTAACTTCAAGTGCTTTTGGAGATATGATTTTAGTACTTTCCTGTAGTCTTCAATCCCCAGGCTATGGCTTAAACTTTAGTTATTTGGAGTACGCAATAAATTGTCAAGACTCGTTTGGATTTAAAAGCTGGCTGTTCAGTTGTTGATTTCATCAATTTACTCTACTACTTTTTCAAATATGAAATCCGAAGGTTTAAAACCAGAAGACCGAGCGTTTTTACATCCAAAAAAATAAGCACTGTTTTCATCCAAAGAAATAATCACTGTTCTTAGTGGCCCTTGAGGCATATTTTAGGATACACAGATAGATATGATAGATAGATAGCAACCCAAATAGTTTAAATAAATAATTGATGTAAATACAACATATTTATAACAGTTTGAATACTATACCTATATCACCTTTAGGATCTTAAAAAAATCAGTCATATAGTAGACGACAAATATGAATAAATTAGTTATACTATTGATTCTCTTTGCGGCTGTGATCTTAACAGCTGGCTGTATTAATAGCGAGGCAAACGTCACGAATTCTCAGGAAGTCCAGGAAAATTCCACGAATTCTCAGGAAACACAGGAAAACAGTACTGTTTTAGAGATTACCCAACTGGATCAGATAAACACATCTCTCAAAAAAGGACCTGTTCTTTTGAAACTCGGAGCTGAGTGGTGTGAAGAGTGCCAGAACTTAAACCCTATTTTGGCTCAGGTTGCAACAGATTATGCAGGTAGAGCCACAGTTATGACTGTAGATATAGATAAGAGTCCGACACTCGCTGATTACTTTGGAATATACGTAATTCCTGACTCTTCTATAATCGTGGGCATTGAAAACGGAAAATATATTTATATGCAACAGGATGGAAACGTTACTACTGAAAGATCAACGGCTAAGATTTTAAAAATAGAGGGTAAAGAAGTATACGAAAATGTTCTGGACCTAGCTCTCCAGAAAGAAAGTTAAATCTATTAAATTTTACAGTCAAAACCACATTCCTCTCTCTTTTTTAAATACAGTGTAAAGGATCAAAACTAATTTCAGAAACGTTATCTATTGGTGCTCTAGTATAATTTTTGCCCCAAACTCATAAAGCTTTGGAACTATCATTCCATTTCAGAAACTCGTTCGATTAATTACTTAGAGTCCGGCATTCAGAGAAGTAATCTTGAGGTCTGGAATCAACTCAATATTACTCTGAGCCGGGTTTTTTGTGGAGTCAGGTGTAATATTATTACTTTTTGAATTTTTGCTTTTACTATGGCTTGGCCTTTGACCTGATTTAGCGACTTCCTGTTTAATCTCATGATCTCGCCGACCATTTCCTGTAATAGAATAAGCCAGAGGCACAGAATCCCTGTAATGCTTTGTCCTCTCCGATCATCCTTTGAGCTTGATTTTACAAGTTGGCAGGATGTTAAAAGGTTGAATAACCTCATTGTTAAAATTTTTAGTATATCTATGCTTTGGCACCTCCATTTCGAAGTAATGATAGAGTGTTTGCGTGTGTGGCCAAATACCAGAGGAAGGCCTGTGGAAGGATCTGTTAGGTCTGGCTTCCTTAAACCGCATACCATAAAACTGCAAATAAAAATCATCTGCCTCCTTTCTCAGGTCAACTCCAAGTTTTCCGGGATGCAGCTTGTCTGCTATATACAGTAGTCCCAATATCCATCGAGGGCTTCCGAAATCCCAGGAAGGCGGAATTTCATAGACCCGCTGCTGTGTCACAGCCTCTGCATGTATTCCATATTTCTGGCACAGGCCATAGAACTCATCCAGAGGGCGAGAAAGGAAACCGGAGACGAAAATAACCCCAGGATTGTGCTCATTGATAAAGGAAGGAGAAACACTTACACCCAGTTCACCTTCCTTTTGAAGCTGCTTATTGATACTTACACCCCCGGAAAATGTCACAAGGTTGTTTTCCATTCTCCCGGCATTCAGGGCAAAGAGAGGAGATCCCATGCAATAATACACATTATAACTACTTTTTCCTGCTGAAAGATTCTGGACAATTTTCAAGCGCTTATGAATTAAAGAAACAAGCTCTTCTCCTTTTTCCGGCATATTAGCTTTTTCAGCAATAAATTTAATAAACTCCAGGTAAGAATACGGCTGCCGTGTCATATTATCTATTTGCGTAAGGGTTTCGGGGTCTGAAACCTTACTCCAGACATCCATTAATTTATCCTCCCCCCAAACATCCATTAATTTATAATCGTCCAGTACTCCCAGACATGTAAGTACTGCATGAACCATACTGAAAGCCTGACTTATGCTGTAACTGCCCATGAAATCTACTTCACCAAAACTTTCAGTGGTTGTTTTTCCCTTCACTGGAATGCTGCTACCGCAGCTACATATGTGACTCACCCAGGGTTTTACAAGCCTGGAGCCAATAGGCCTGTTAAATTCCCGCTCTATTAGGAGACTGCCACATTCAGGACAGTACGTACTTAGTAATTCAGTGCCTGGCGAATTAAAGAGGTAGACAAAATCTACATATCTACGCAAGGCAGTACACACCTGTTCCGCTTCCCCGACTGATGGTTCCAGTTCTATCGGAGCATAGCCGAAGGGAAGGAATCTCATGACGTGCAACGGAATAGTAGAAGAAATGTCAGACACTGCCTCTGCGACCTTTATAACATCGTCCTCATTTCCCTTTGAATAAACGACTGAAGTTTCAACATGCACTCCCATGTCAAAAAGCCTGGAAATATTGCGAAAAACAGGAGCTGATGAAGTGACTCCACAATTTCTATAACTTCTGTCAGAATAACCTTTAATTCCCACGTTCACAAAGTTTACAAGCTGTCCAAACTCTTCTAAAGTCTCACTTGTGAAATAGCAGTTGGTTGAACAACCTACAAGTAAACTTTTTTCCTGTGCCTGCACTGCAAGATCTCTAAAAAGATAGTAATTAGCAACAGGATCATTTAGTGTCGAAACTATACCCAGGCACTCCTGCTGTAAGGCCCTTTTCACTACCTCGGACGGAATGAATGAGGCCTGTTGGGTAGAAGGTCTACTTGATGCTGGCATCCGTGACACACAACCAGGGCACTGGAAATTACATCCTGTACTGAAAATTTTCAGGAATTTGCCTGAAGGATAGAAATGAAGTAAAGGAACTGCTTCTATTGAAACCGGATATGCCTCCAGATATCCCATACCAGGGTACTGGATTATAGTATTGCCAGTGCATACATAAGTGCCACATCTGCCCATGCTATGCTTATTGATTTCACACCTGACTTCGCATACATTGCATTGCATTTAACCTCCCTCAAATAATACCACAATGAAGCCGGAGTCATCCTGAACTATATGGCAGGGAATATCTTTTTGTTTTCCAGTTTCGCGTATAATTTGAAGTTTACCTAACTGAGACGTTTTTGAATTAACACTCCATTCCGGAAGAACTGTATTTATTTTCTTACAAATTTCTACTTTAACGTCTTTTGTGTCAAAAACATTATCGTAATCCGTTTTTTTGGTTTAAGCGTTATGT
>DATMYS010000460.1:0-2719 GCA_035560835.1 Methanosarcina sp. | reverse complement strand
GTTTTCTATTGATTGTGAAATCCAAATTCTGAAGTAGAATTCTCGATAAACCTCAAATATTTAACTCTAAGGGAAGAAAAATATATGACTAGTTTAAGAGACTTTTGGTTTGTTGAAAATGTATAAAAAACCTTGAAGACTTAATTATAAAAGTAAATATGAGAAACAATATTAGAAATACAGGAAAGGGAGAGAGATCTTAAACAACTAATTATAATTGTAGGGTCAGCCAATTAAAAGAAGTTAGCCGATTGAGAGAGGAGGTTTCTCCTAAAGAACGCTAGGTTTGCTATTTAGCTTGTTGAAGAGAGGTTAGCCGACTGAGAGGCTAACCAGTTGAGAAAAATTATATAACCAGGGAAACATGGCAATCTTTCCTCTTTTTATTTCGCCTTATTCCTCCCCTAGAGTTCTTTCTACTGCAGTTACAACAGCTTCGAAGTTCTTCTGCCATTCCGTATTGTGGTCAAGCAGGCCCTGGACAACAGTGCCTTTATCTTCCATTTCTGCGACTTTGGGCTCAATAGGAAGTCTGGCAAGAATCGGAATATTGAAGTCTTTTGAGGCTTTTTCCACGCCTCCAGTTCCGAACACTTCTATTGACTTGCCGCAGTGGGGGCAAATAAGCCCATGCATATTGTCAACAAGCCCTATGATAGGCACATTAAGCTTTTCAGAGAATTTTATTGACTTTCGGACGCTGATAAGGGCTACGTCCTGGGGAGTTGTAACAAGCACTGAGCCGTCGCAATTGGGAATGAGCTGGGCCACGCTTAGGGGTTCGTCTCCTGTGCCTGGAGGCAGATCTATAATCAGAAAGTCAAGTTTTCCCCAGATAACATCTTCCAGGAACTGTTTGATCGCTCCCATTTTGGCAGGCCCTCTCCAGATTACAGGAGAATCTTTGTCTCCGAGCAGAAAACCGACAGACATTAAAGAAAGGTTGGGAAATACCGAGATTGGAAGAATGCCCTCTTCATTAACATCGGGTCTTTGAGACTCTAACCCAAAAATTGTAGGAATTGTCGGGCCGTGAATATCACAATCAAGAAGTCCCACTCTATATCCTCGAAGGGCCAGTCCGGCAGCCAGATTTGCTGCAACTGTGCTCTTCCCTACTCCTCCTTTTCCGCTCATTATCATGATCTTGCGTTTGATGCGCCTGAGATTGACTACTATTTTTGGCTCTTCTGGCTTTTTCGACAAGCTCTCAAGTGGTTGAACCTTATCTGTCATTTTTATCGCCTGTGTAAAATTTCCGTGTTTTTTCCTGGTTTTCAGATTTCTCTTTTACGCGTCAGAATCTTCAATAATGTCAGCGTTCTCAGCGCTGATATAGTTACCGCCCTTTATCTCTATTGCTTTTCCTGTGCTAAGGGCAAAAGCAATTTTCATTCTCGCAGCTTTCAGATCTTCCCAGAAAGCTCTCCTTGAGATTCCTACCCTGATGGCTGCATCTTCCTGTTTAAGGCCTTCAACGTCTACAAGTCTCAGGGCCTCAAGCTCTTCTACTGTGATGGATACAACCTCAAGATCCGCCAGTGGGACTCCTCTGGGTTTGAAATATGTGATATCAGGCGTTTGCTCAACGCGCCTCGGGCACTTTGGTCTTCCTCTGCATTTTTTCATAGGTTACTTATGCACATTGCGGAATAAATATATAACAATTACTCTTCTCAAGCAGAAAATTATAAATATTTATGCACAAATGAGTGAAATTGAAGTTATCTACTACAAGGTTAGAGAAAGTTTTCATAAAAGTATGCACACCTAAAGGGAATGACAACAATATAAAAGAAATTTTTTGGCAGTATTTTGAAAGCCTCAATCTATATAATAACGGATACCAGTACAAAAGATGTTTACTTGATAGTTTTTGTTTGCGATCACATGAAGGGTATGGGACTGACTCTAGAATTTTTTTTCACGAAATGGCGTAGCAATTATGCTCTATGGAGGAATTTGGCATAAGACATTTCACATGTTTAAGTCCTATAAAGTCCTATAGAATCTGGGTTTTTGTAGACGCAAAGGCAAAGTAAGGGAAAACTAGCTTCCTGGAGCGTAGGTCTCTTCAAAGATCCATTTCTTGCCCAAAATTTTTTAAAAAGATTGTGATCATGCCATTGTGAGGGGTTTTTCAACCAAATTTTTTGGCTCTTCGCTATTTTGTATGGGATGAAAATAATTGCGTAGTTACACAGTTGTCCGGCCAAAATGAAAAATATCGATACTGAATGTGATTTTCAACAACAGACGTTTCTAAATATTATATATGTCACTCTCAAATATAGGAAGTGGGTATAAATTACCCACTCGAAACAGCGAAGAGCCAATTTTTTAAAAAGGGTTGTGCTACAACCGTTGCGCCGGTTGATCAAAACCGTTGCGCCGGTTGATCACGCTGATAGGGTTTGGGGACAAGGTCATCAAACTCTAATGCGACCGTTGCACCGGTTGATCACGCCGCTATGCCTTTTTCGATAAAACCTTTTTTGAAAAGGTTTTCGGTCAAGCCTTTTTTGAAAAGGCTTGCAGGCAAGCAATTTATTGAAAAAGCTTGATTGGCTGGAGCGCAGGTCTTCTCAAAGATGCTACAGAAGATATCTGCGCAGAATATAGACAGTGGGAGCCTTATTATTAAACAGAATTTCGTATATTATAACTTTTATTCTTATTTTTTCCTTTTTTCCGACTTTTACCTGGAACTCTATATATA
>DATMYS010000459.1:0-8771 GCA_035560835.1 Methanosarcina sp. | reverse complement strand
ATATATAATGATAATATTTATATTATTTTCTATTCATCTCTTCAAGCTAAAGTGATTTAATCTGAAGAATTTTGCAACGGGTAGATCAATTCTTTGAATAAGAGCATAACCTTAAATTCGTGCATTCAAATGAGCACTCATTGTAAACATTTGCTTAGTTGCAATAAAACTCTCGCTCAAAACTGTTTTAATGAACGGAGGAATTGTAATAAAAACGTTAACCGCTTTGTTAGTAACTTTTTTAATTTTAGTATTTATATCCGGTATCGGAGCTGCGGCTGAGATTATAGTGCAGCCAGGAAGTTCGATTCAAAAAGCTGTGAATAATTCGTCTTCCGGTGATATAATTACTGTAAAACCCGGAACCTATACCGAAAATATCAACGTAACTAAAGGGAATCTTACAATAAGGTCAGAATCCGGAAACCCTGATAACACAATAATTAAAGCCAAAAATTCAGGGGCCAATGTGTTCTTCCTGCAAGGAAGCAACATAAAAATAACCGGATTTAAGGCTACGGGAGCAACCAGGTCCGGCTATGCAGGAATCTGTCTGTCTTCGTGCAGTAACTGTATAATCGAGAACAACAAACTTTTGAGCAACTGTTATGGAATCTATGTCCTGCGTTCCAAAGGAGACAAACTTTCAAAGAATACGGCTACAATTAATAAAGATTATGGAATTATACTTGGGACTGCTACAGACAATACCCTTTCAGGAAATACAGCCCTTAATAATGGTCGTGGGATTCATGTTGGCAACTCTGATGGCAATACCCTCTCAGGTAACACTGTTCAAAACAGTAATGTTTACGGGCTTTATGTCTGTCCCAGAAGCGATAGTAACCGGGTTTACAACAATTATTTCAATGACACTAATATGACTATTAGAAATGGAATAGGAAATGCATATAGTACCACAAAAACCGCAGGTACTAATATTGTAGGTGGCCCTTATATAGGAGGGAACTTTTGGGGAAAACCTGATGGTACAGGATTTTCCAATACCGCAGTAGATAATGATGGAGATGGAATTTCCGATTCTGCATATAAGAATATAACAGGCAGCATCTATTCTGACAATCTGCCTCTGGTTACCTCTAAATCCGGGCCGACGAAACCGGTTGCTGCTTTTTCTGCATCTCCAACCTCAGGAACCGCACCTTTGAATGTAACCTTTACTGACAGTAGTACAGGTTCACCAACAGCATGGAAATGGACCTTTGGAGACGGAACAAATTCAACCGTACAGAATCCAGTTCATACTTATTCTAAGCAAGGGAATTATACAGTGGCACTTACGGTAAGTAACGCGGCAGGTAATAATACTGTAACAAAAACCGGATTTATTACGGTAGGAACAACGTCGTCAAAGCCGGTTGTAAGCTTCTGGGGATCTCCGGTATCAGGGAATGCGCCGCTAAACGTAACTTTTAAGGATAATACTACAGGCTCCCCTACCGCATGGAACTGGAGCTTCGGGGACGGAACCTTTTCAACAGTACAAAATCCAAAGCATACTTATTCGGCAGCAGGAAATTACACAGTAAAGCTGACCGCGATCAATGCTGCAGGAAATACTACGTTAACAAAATCAAATTATATAAAAGTGGCAGGAACTTCTTCTCAGATTCCAGTTGCTGCTTTTTCGGCATCCCCAACTTCTGGAAATACGCCCCTGAGTGTAACCTTTACTGACAGCAGTACAGGTTCACCAACAGCATGGAACTGGACTTTTGGAGATGGAACAAGTTCAACAGTCAGGAACCCTGTACACACCTATTCGACAGCCGGAAGCTACAGTGTAACGCTTAAAATAAGCAACTCTGCAGGCAGTAATACGACAACGAAATCCAGTTACATAAAAGTGACAGCGAATAATACAACGAATACAACAATACCTGTTGTAAGCTTCTGGGGATCACAAACTTCTGGAAAGGCTCCTCTGACTGTCACTTTTACCGACGCAAGTACAAACAACCCTACTGCATGGAACTGGAGTTTTGGAGACGGAAACTATTCAACAGTACAGAAACCAAGGCACATGTATTCAGCCGCAGGAAATTATTCAGTAACACTTAAGGCAAGTAACGCAGCCGGCACCGGTACGAAGACAAGAGCCAATTACATAAAAGTAACATAAGTGAAAGTAACATAAAAAGTTTCATAAAACCAGGTTGTAAAAATCTGTTAATAAACAATTTAATGCCTGAAGTTCAAATATGAACAACAGGCAACTCTTTTTATTATATTTTCGTGTCGAGTTTAAATGGGTTTAACATATCAAACAGTAAGTTCAACAGTTTGAATATTATTTGTTTAACTTGAAGGATTTCAAAGCTTTTCAGTGAGGCTTCCTAAATCCACGCGACCTGAAGCCTGGGAACTTGAAGTCTGGGACTCAGATTCATTTTTTTCGAGATTATTCGGCGTGACGTGTGCAAAAAACTCTTCCACAATGCTTCCCACGTCCCTGGGCGCAATGTCAATAAACTCTCTCTTTTCTTCAGGCGGGAAATAATCAAAAACCGAAAATTTACCGAGTTTACGCACCTGGGAGCCCTGGTAACGGGAATCAAGGAGAATCCTCACTCCGTAGTCTTCTGGAGAACGTACTACTCTTCCCATTGCCTGTCTTACCTTTCTGATTGTCGGCACCTGGACTGCAAACTCCCAGCCCTCCCCAGAGCCGAAAATCGCGTCATAAGCAGATTCGACAGCCTTAATTCGGTCGTTTAGGGCCGGATATCCGACTCCCACTACAATCACTGTCCTGCCCCTGGAATCTCTGAAATCAACACCTTCACTCAAGGTCCCCCAGAGATAGGTTATAAGCAGAGCTTTTCCTCCCTGCTCTCCGATTTTGAAAAACTCCTCCCGGATTTCCTGGGATGAGGTTCCTGTCTCATCAAGGAAAATAGGAATAGAAAGTTCAGGCTCAAGGAGTTTGGTATAGCGGAGTGCTTCAGCGTAGCTCTGGAAGTAAATAATCACGTTCCCGGGCGATGCAACAGTAGCTGCAAGCAGGGCTTCTTTCACGTTCTCAAGTGTTTCCAGACTGTCCCGGTTCTTTGCAAAAAGGGGAGGGATGGAAACCGCAAGGGTAAGCCTCTTGTCCCTGGGAAATGTTGTGCCGTAAGAAATTTCTTCTACTTCCCTTGAGATGCCAAGCGTGGATTTTATCATTTCGAAGGGCCGGAGTGTAGCTGACATGAGCACTGCTGCATAAACGGAATCAAATAAAGGCTGGGTCACGTTTTTAGGGATACATGTGAAAAGCTCGATCCTGCCGGTGACTCTATCGCTTTTGAAATCCCTGCGCACGTTCAGAATCGGATAGTAGTTTTGCCTGTCCGAAAGTACGAGATAAGAGGATAAAAAGTCGGCAACATACCGGATCTGGGAACGTTTAGGAACTGCAAGAAGTCCCTTTTTGTAATTTTCCGCATAAATCTCTTCCAGCCTTCCTCCGAACTCGCCAATCTCCCGCAGCCGGGTCAGGACCTTTTCTTCATCCGCAAAACCTTCTTTTAGCGCTTCCCGCAAAAAGCGAGCTTTCAGGATGTCAAGGCGCTCATAGGGGTCGCTTATCTGAATGTCCTGCCAATGCTTTCCAAGCCTGTTTCTTTCCCCAAATTTCAATTTCGCGTCATATGTATCCCTGAGAGCGGTAAGGAGGCAGGCAAACAGTCTTTTCGCATATAATCGGGCTGCATAGTCCTGATCAAGAGGGATGCCGCCTCCTGAGCCAGTTCCTTTCCCAAACATAAGGGAACTGTCAGATTCGGGTGTCTCGCCTACTTCCGAAAGGGCTTTTTCAATAGTCAGTTCCGAGAGCATTATTGAAGAATGGGAACGGGCAGAAGCCTCAACATTATGTGCTTCGTCAAAAATCAGGATAATATCTTCAGGGTCGCGTTCGAGCCATTTAAGCAGCATCATGAAAATTTCGGCGCTGAGGACGTGATGAAAATTGCAGATCAGGAGTTCAGCGTTTTTGAGTTCTTTCTTAAGCAGTTCATACCCGCACATATCCCGGTTTTCGGCATATTCCAGGATTTCTTCCGGGCTTCTTACATCGGAAAAGAGCCAGGTGGAAAATTCGCTACCTTCAAATTTCAAGACTTCATAAAGCTCCGGGCAGGAATTGTTCCTCAAAGCCCGAGCTTTTTTCTTAGTTTCTTCGAGTTCTTTTTCAAGTTCAGTTCTCAGAGCATAAAGGGCAGGATCTTTTGTCCGTTTGTATTTCTCATAGGCATCCTTGAGCTCTTTTTCCTTCGAAGAAACTTCCCGCTCAAGATCAAGGAGATCGTAGGTATTTTCCCCTTTAAGCTTGCATTCTTCATAATCGAGATTTTCAGGGCACATCGAAGTCTTGCCCTTAAAAACAATTGTTTTTATGTCGTTGCCCTGGGAGATCTCTCTTGCCTCGGTTATAAACTGAACCATCTGTTGATGAACATTGGTAACTATAATAACGACCTTATTGAGTTTTTTTCCCACACTCAGTGCCGGAGCAAGTGCACTTAAAGTCTTGCCTGTTCCGCATGCCCCCTCAAAGAGCACGATTTTTTCGTTCAGGAGAGCCGAATGGATTTTCTCCATGGCTTCTGCCTGATTAGGGTAGCAACTTTGTTTTGTAAAATACCGCATATATCCGTTCTTCTGCGTCATATGTTTAACCTGAGATCTCCCAATTTACGATGTTTCAGTGACTTTCTTCCCAGCCAATAATTAGTGAATTGAACTTTCAAAAGTTTCAATGTTTCTGAAAATATTGCTAGTGAAATATTAGTTTCGGTTTTAAATTTGCTCAGTGGCGATCTTTCCTAGTGTTTTAGATCTTCTAAATAAAAGAAGAATTCAATACTAACATTATGATCAGGAAGAGGATTTACTTTTACTTGTTGAGTGGGCATTGTTTGTAGATCTTTATCTTGACTTATTCTCGATATCAAGATCTATTTTCTGCCAGGCGACTACCGCTTATCCAGTAAGCATTCTCTTCCGAGATACTCATTTCCCCATTTGGAGAGAGCATCCAGGACCGGAAGCACGGTATTTCCAAATTCGGTCAGCGAGTATTCAACCTTAGGTGGGATTTCAGGATAAACCTCTCTGAGAACAAGCCCGTCTTCTTCGAGTTCTCTGAGCTGTTTTGTAAGCATTTTGGGTGAAATACCCTGCATGCTTTGCTGGAGTCCTGAAAAACGTAGTTTTTCTGTCCTCAACTGCCAGAGGATAATAGGCTTCCATTTGCCTCCAATTACATCCAGGGTTGCTTCCACAGGACACTGGCAATATTTGTTATTTCGTGTCTCACTAACCATATACTCACATAGTATCCATTTTGTTAGTTAGTATCCGGATTGCATGTATAGTATATAAGTATAGTTACTGCAAATCAGATATTAATAAGTACATTTTCTTAAAGAAAGAAAAATCCGGTTTAAATTGAGAAATTAACCGGTATAAGTTAAAAAAAACGAAATCAGGTTAGGCTTAGACTCAGGTTAGACCCAAATCAAGGTTAAACCTAAATTCAGTCAGACACAAATTCAGGTCAGACCCAGTTTAAAGGATAAGAGGCGTTAATAGAATGAAAGTTATAGGTATTGTAGGAAGTCCCCGAAAGAATGGAAATACAAATGTTCTTGTCCAGCAGGTATTGGAAGGCGCAGCAGAAGCAGGTGCCGAAACCCGGACATTTATTCTCAATGAGATGAACTACAGAGGCTGCCAGGGCTGTGGTTACTGCAAGAGCCATGATAAATGCAAGCTCGAAGATGACCTGACGGAAGTGTTCGATGAGCTTGCATCAGCAGATGGAGTCGTTTTTGGATCTCCGATTTACTTTGGCCAGTTTACAGGCCAGATGAGGCTCTTCCTTGATCGCTGCTACTCTCTTATAAACGCTGACTTCTCTCCCCGCCTCCCTGCCGGGAAAAAAGCTGTGATTATAGGAATTCAGGGAGCTCCTGATCCTGAAGCTTTTAAAAAGGTGTATGAGGAATTCGCAGGGCAAATTTCCGGCTTCATGCAGGCAGAAGTAAAGGATGTCCTTGTAGGGGTTGGCTATCACGCTCCGGGAGAGGTCAAGGACAATATAGAGCTTATGGAAAAAGCGAAAAACGCAGGTCTTAACCTGTTCAAATAAAGAGATCTAACAAAAAACAAAACCAAGAAATAAACTTAATCAGGAAAGAAAAATAAGCCAAAACTGGAAATAAAACTAAATGGGAAGAAATTATATAGGGCAGGAGAACTTATAGCGAGATTTCCTCGCCCAGATCTTTCAGGGAAGAATAGGAGGAGTCTAAATATGGAAACTCTTGAAGCAATCCACACTCGCCGAAGCATTCGAAAATACACTGACAGGCCAGTTCCGAGGGAGCTTGTTATCGAACTGCTCAGGGCTGCAATGAGTGCTCCGTCTGCGGTCAATGCCCAGCCCTGGATCTTTGTTGTTGTTGATGACAGGAAGCTCCTTGACGAAGTTCCCACGTTCAGCCCCTATGCAGGCATGTGTAGGGAAGCTCCTCTTGCAATTCTTGTCTGTGGGGATACAACGCTTGAAAAGGCTCCAGGATACTGGGTTCAGGACTGTTCGGCAGCTACCCAGAATCTTCTGCTTGCAGCTCACGATGTCGGGCTTGGGGCAGTCTGGACCGGGATTTATCCGAGGAAGGACCGAGTTGAAGGTTTCCGGAAAGCCTTTGGACTGCCTGAACACGTAATTCCTCTGGCCTTTGTACCAATTGGTTATCCTGACCAGAAACCAAGCCCGCAGGACCGGTTTGGTAAGGCAAAAATATATCATAACAAGTACGGCCAGAGAAGAGAATGAGGCTGTAAAGCCAGCAGAATAAGATTTATACTGTACCACTAGAATAATAGCAAGATAGAGCAGTTCAAAGGTTTGAATCTGCGAAAAGGTTCTTAAAGAAGCTAAATTTGTCAGTGAAGACCTTTTCGAGAAATAAACCACGTTTCTGGATCTGTTGAATATGGGAAACGCAAGAAACTTTCCCAAACCAGGTTCTCGACAGAAAGAAACTAAGAAAAGTACTGAAAGTATGGGAAGTACGAAAATTATGGATATTCAGGAAAATAGTTTTTGCTAAAAAGCTGGTGATCTATTGACAATACGAGTGGTTGCAAAAAATTGTGTCAAGCCTGAAAAGGTTCCGGAATTTCTGGATTTGTGCAAAAGCCTTGTTGAAGCATCATTAAAAGATGAAGGCTGCATAGATTATGGGCTGTATCAGGAACTGGAGAATTCAGGAATCCTTACGTTCTTAGAAGAGTGGAAAGATGAAAAAAGCCTTGATCAACATTTAAATTCTAGTCATTTTAAAGAAATATTTCCATTGCTTTCAGAATACCTTGAAAAAGAAACTGAAGTTAATATCTACAGAAAAACGTTGTAATATCCGGTGTGTTTTCATCTATTTCCTTCTTAAAACTTTGTTCTCTAACACTTTTTGGAAAATCAGTATCAAACTTGATGCAATAGTGAGTGAGTAAATTGGAAGAAGGAAAGTATTTTGGCAGAGAAAATCAAGATCAATAATGTGTTCTTCTATTCCATGCCAGTAACCCTTTTGGGGGTAAACCTTGAGAGATATCTTGAAAGTGATTTTACCCAAAAAGAATAGTAAATTCATAATATAAGCCAATAAAAGATACGTTTACTACTTTATATAGGGTCCTCTTAAACTCACTATCAAGCTGGAGTTTATTCCTTTTTTATTCCATTAATTAAGGTTATTAGTAGTTTCCCTCAAAAAAGTACATTCAATTTTTCGTCTGAATTTTAATTAAGATCATAAAAAACCGTAAATTTTATTGAGAAGGATGATTAATCCTTCTCTGGTGATGATTACGAAACCTCCGCTTATACCACTAAACAAAGATTTGGTGCTCCTATTATATTCAGTTGGCATTATATATTAGAATTACATAATTGATATATTAATGGGGAAACGAGGAGCAAAACCAAAGTTTACTGATGTTTCTTGTCCTGATCAAGATTGTAAATTTTACGGTATTTCTGGAAAAGGAAACATCATAGGCAACGGCACCTACGAAATCAAGAACAAGAGAGTTCGAAAATATATCTGTCGCGAATGCAGCAGAGTATTTAATGACCGAACTAATACCTTTTTTGATAATGTTCGAAAAGACGAATCCATTATCATATTAGCCTTAAAGATGGCTGTCAAAGGAATGTCAACAGAAGCTATAGCTAACGTATTGGAGGTTCAACCAGCTACAGTTAGTAACTGGTTGCTTCGCGCAGCGAAACAATGTGAGAAGGTAAATGAAGATTTGATGAAAGACCTCAACATTTCAAAAGTTGAAATGGATGAATTGTGGATGGATGAATTGTGGATGGATGAATTGTGGGTAATAGTCGAAAAAAAGTTGCGCCAAGAACCAAAAATGAAGATGAAGGAACCTGGATGTGGGTAAGCTTTGCTCCTGAGTGCAGGTTAATTATTGATTTTACACTGGGTGCACTGGGACCAAGAAAAAAGTATGTGGCAGACGAATTGATAAAAACTACGGATAAAAATCTTTCAGCTTCAAAACCTCTTTTTCGTTACAGATGGATTAAAATTATATGCTGAATCTATTTTGAAAAAAATATGGAAAATGGGTAGAGTTTCCAAAAACAGAAAGGAGGTTTTGAAAAAGAAAACACCTGCACAAGAGTGTAGAATTACTAATAAGAAATGGAAATTTGCAGAATTATTAAATTATAGGAG
>DATMYS010000458.1:0-6651 GCA_035560835.1 Methanosarcina sp. | reverse complement strand
GGTACGGGATGGGATGTAAGTTTTCCACAAAACACTATCAGTGAAGATATTTGGAAAAACAATTTACCTGCTGGATTTAGGATGAAATCTAATGGAGTAAGACAATGAAAGCGAAAAAAAAATTGTGTTCAGTAGCTTTAGTTTCAGCAGCCATAATTTTCTTTTTAATTTTGACATTATCTACTACATCGGCAGCTACTGAACAAAATGCTTCTAACACGGCTAGATACGCCTACATTACAAATAGCGGCAGCACGACTGTCTCTGTAATTGACATTGCAACAAACAAGGTTACAGCCACGGTAAGTGTAGGAAAATATCCTTACGGAGTTGCGGTTAACCCCGCGGGAACAAAAGTATATGTGTCGAAAGAAAGAAGCGGCGTGATCTCCGTAATTGATACCGCAACAAACAAGGTTACAGCTACGGTAAATGTAGGAAAAAATCCCTGGGGAGTTGCAGTTAACCCGGCTGGAACAAAGGTGTATGTGGCAAACGAGGGCAGTGGTACTGTCTCTGTAATTGACACTTCAAGCAACAAGGTTACAGCTACAGTGGATGTAGGAAATTATCCTTGCGGAGTTGCAGTAAACCAGGCAGGAACAAAAGTATATGTGACGAACACCCTCGATAACACTGTCTCTGTAATTGACACAGCCACAAACAAGGCTACATCCACAATAAAGGTAGGGAGTCTCCCTACCGGAGTTGCAGTCAATCCTGCCGGGACAAAGGTATATGTGACGAACGAGTACGATGTTTCTGTAATTGACACAGCAAAAAATAAGGTTACTGCCACTGTGACTGTAGGAAAATATCCATGGGGAATTGCAGTGAACCCTGAGGGAACAAAGGCGTATGTGACGAACTATGGGGATAACACTGTCTCTGTTATTAACACAGCAACAAACAAGGTTAAAACCACAATAAATGTAGGAAGTTATCCTTTAGGAATTGCCATTAATCCGGAGGGAACAAGGGTATATGTGGCGAACGAAGAAAGCAACACTATCTCCGTAATTAACACAGCCACAAACAAAGTTACAGCCAAAGTGGGGGTCGGAAAAGATCCTGCTGCCTTTGGGCAGTTTATAGGTTCTGCCCAGGTACAAAACCCAATAGCTCCTGTTGCAAACTTCGAAGGCTCGCCAATCTCAGGAAATGCACCGTTAATCGTTTCCTTTACTGACACCAGCAAAGGATCACCAACGACATGGAAGTGGGATTTCGGAGATGGAACAGCGTCAACCGAGCAAAATCCTGTGCACACATACACTAAATCAGGAACTTATACAGTAGTACTTACAGTAACAAATACCGAAGGCAGTGACACGTTAACAAAATCAAATTACATAACAGTAACAGAAACTTCAGAGGCTCCAGTTGCTGCTTTTTCTGCATCTCCAACCTCCGGAAATACCCCATTAAGTGTCGCCTTTACGGAGACCAGCACAGGAACACCAACGGCATGGAAATGGACTTTTGGAGATGGGACATCTTCAACAGCTCAGAATCCTGCGCACACATATTCAGCCGCAGGAAAATATACGGTAACACTGACAGCGACCAATGCAGCCGGCAGCAATACAGCAACAAAATCTGATTATATAACAGTGACAACAGCTTCGCAAACTCCGACTGCGGATTTCTGGGGTTGGCCACTTTCAGGAAATGCCCCACTAGAGGTAACGTTTACGGAGACCAGCAAAGGATCGCCAACTTCATGGAAATGGGATTTCGGAGACGGAACATCTTCAACAGAAAAGAGTCCAGTGCATACATACTCAGCCGCAGGAAATTATACGGTTAAACTTATAGCAACAAACGAGGCAGGTAGTAGTACCAAAACTAAACACAATTATATAAAAGTGTCCGGAACTTCACAAACTCCAGTTGCTGCCTTTTCTGCATCTCCAACCTCAGGAAATGCGCCATTAAGTGTTGCCTTTACTGACACTAGCAAAGGATCGCCAACTTCATGGAAATGGGATTTTGGAGATGGGACATCTTCAACAGCTCAGAATCCTGCGCACACGTATTCAGCCGCAGGAAAATACACGGTAACACTTATAGTGACTAATGCAGCCGGCAGCGACACGGAAACAAAATCTGATTATATAACAGTGACAACAGCTTCGCAAACTCCGACTGCGGATTTCTGGGGTTGGCCACTTTCAGGAAAAGTACCAATAGAAGTAACATTTACGGAAACCAGCAAAGGATCCCCAACTTCATGGAAATGGGATTTCGGAGACGGAACATCGTCAACAGAAAAGAGTCCAAAGCATAAGTATTCAGCCGCAGGAAATTATACGGTTAAACTTACAGCAACGAACGCAGCAGGCAGTAGTACCAAGTCTAAATACAAATATATAAAAGTGACATAAAGTGACATCGTAGTATCTAAAAAATGAGCTTGAAGTTCAAAAGTAGATAAAGATGTCCAAAGGTAAAAGGAGTGGGGACTCATTAATAGAATCTCGTGAAAAGGGCATATTCAGGTTAATCATTTGAACCTGATGAAACTCATCGATGTCGAACTACACAATTCGAAAGCCCTATTATTTCCACGATATCACTATTATCCGGGGAATGAATTATCATCTGTCCTTTCTTAAGATAGGGAATTCTCCGCTCATATTCTTTTGGAACTTTTAGAGACGTAATAGCTGCATCGTTGTTGAGGTTAAGGATCAGTTTCGTATTTATTTGCTTGAAAACTGTATCATCGATATCCTGAGGGTCCTGGGTAATCAAGAAAAGACCAAGTCCTTCTTTTCGGCCCTGGCGAGCTACATCTGCAAAACGTGAAATAATAAGGCGAGAGTGTTCACCGTTTGCCTTTGAGAGGTATCGGTGAGCTTCATCCAGGGCCAGAATAATCGGAGTTTCTTTAATGGCTTTCTCTCCTGTTGTACTTAACTTATTGTCCACGATCAGGCTCATGATAGTGAGCACTATAAGGTCGCGGATTCTGGGAGCACTTATATATTCGGTCGGGAAAACTGAAATCTGCCCTGGCTTGAAGATCTTATCCAGAAGGTCAGTAATTGAGGCTGCATCCCGGTCAAAGACCTTCGAGAAGAAGGGATTTCTTACTCTCCTTACGATCCCGTCATATGAGGACTCATGCAGCTTTCCGCTATCAACATAGTAAGAACGAGTACCTTCATTGTCAATATGGTTGATGAAATTCAGGTAAGTATGGGGTACGCTTGATTTGAAGAAATCTCCAAGAAGCACTTCAAGCCCTATATACTGGAGTTCGGACATTCCGGCTGCTGCAATAAGCCAGGAATTGTGTTCTACAAGCGAAAAGGGAATTGTAAACTCAATCTGCTCGGCTCTTGACTTGTCCCCAGGATATCTTTGTCCATCGACTTTCGCCACGAAAGCCTTTGTAGAGAGAACCCGACCATAAGTCACATTTTCGGATTCGAACCGGAATTTGTCGTCCTCAGTCAGGGTCTCGTTGTCTTCGAAAAGCTGGGAATACTCATCCTGGGGGTCCATAATTACCAGGCAGGGGTTTTTCCGGGCCTTCTCAGGAGAACTCCGCAGCCTATACCTGTTGCTTTCATTCAGGAACTGGCGGAGAATATTTTTTGAAAGAAATGTCTTTCCTGTCCCTGTGCTTCCGCAAATAAGCATATGCCTGAAAATAAGGGGATCGCCCATTGAGTAGTCGTTTCTAAGGTAATATGCAACCGTTTCGGGTTCAGAGTGGGTTTTTAGAAGTTCGCCCCCTACACTCAGGTGACCAAGAAAGATTCCGTCTTCAGGAATGTTAAGTCCTGTCTGGACTTCAAGCCTGTCAGTTACAGGCAGGATAGGAGTGTTAGGGTGGGGAATCCGGTCTGCCATCCGCCGCGTGAGTGTGCCTTCGGCCTTTCGGTACAGAATACAGAGCGGATCAAGACAGGCAAGGAATTTGTAATCGTCTTCATTTACAGGGTTTCCACGGGCACTGAGCATACGCCTGGAGTGAATCTCAGTTGCGTCATCTACCACAAACTCCTGCCTGTACTGAAGTTTTCCCACCCTGGCAAAGAGTTTTTCTCCGTTTTCATAAGGCACAACAACGTATGTGCCCAGCCTTATTTCATCCCGTCGAGCTGATGTAATGTAGCCTGTGATTACAGCTCCTGAAGGAGTTAATTCAAGGGGCTCTATGCCTGTGGTAACAATCCCGAAAGCTTCTGAAACTGGGGAAGCCTTCAGGACGTCATCGTCACACCCGGGAAAGCCTTCAAAGGGAAAAACTTCCTGTCCGGAACTTCCGAGAACTTCGGATTCAAGAGAGAGACCTGAAAAAGGCAGAGAAGTAGTTTTAGACACAGGAGCAGTTTTAGATAGAGAAGCGGATTTAAAAATTGCTTCGGCAGGGCCTGAACGAATATCGGACTCAATATCGAATTCAATATCTGATTCAGTATTTGATTCAGTATTTGATTCAACATCGGATTCGGTTGGAATAAAATCCGGTATATCCTCCGGACAATCTTTCTTCAGATCCTCGGATAAGGAGGAGTGCAGTATTTCTTCAGTATTAGGTGTGAGAATAGAGGTAGCCAGATTAGAATCACCTTCGACGAAATTTGCTGTCTCACTCATATTCCTGTTTTCAGGACTTATCTCATCAGGACTTTCCCTTCTTATCTCGTCAGGACTCTTCTTTGTACCTGCATTTTCTTCCGTTCCTGAATCCACAGAAACTGGCTCCTTTTTCGGTTTGTAAGAGTTAAAAGTAAAAATGTCGACATTTTCATATTTCATTCAATCTTACCCCACCGAGTGTCATTATAAGTGGTATCGGGATTCATATTTTCAAAGAATTTATCGATCTCTTGCCTCTCCACCTTGCGGATTTTTGCCAGATGGTCTGCCTTTGTGAGGGTAAGAGGAAAACCATACAACGAAAGGTCAAAGAGCACTTTTTTGGTAATTTGCATGCGGAGGAAATCATCTTTAATAAGCCCATATGGTGCTTCGACCTTGAAAACCACATCTTTGTAGGGCACGTAAAGCATGAAAAAACAAAGAGCATAATCCTCAGGCGGGAAATTGTGTCTGAGTTCCTTCTGGAGTGGATCTGCGGCTGCAAGAGGCGAAGTTCCGTTAAGCAACTTCTCATAAAACCTGTTTGGCTGCAAAAACCAGTTAGTATAAGTAATATAATCATTTCTGGAGCCAGTGTGCTTGCCGTTCTTCCCATTGTTTTTAGAATTTCTTCCACTGCGCCCAGAGGCATTTTCAACTTTTTCCAGGGAAAGAAGATTCTTGAAAAACTGGGAGTCAAGCATCCAGGGCAGGTCGAAAGCTTCCCCTTTTTTCCGGACGCTGTCCATAATCTGCACGTCAGTAGGGTTTTTTACAAAACCGACAACAAGCTGACGATTTTTTAGGAAATGATCCATGATATCGATGTAATTCTGAAGGATCTTTCGGGCGTCGTTGTTCTGCCGGATCCTTACTTCCTCGTCGTCCAGAACCATCCAGTACATTAGCTGTTTGGGATAAACCGGCCCATCCATTATGAAAAAACTCTCAGGCTCTATCCTGTCTTTCATGAAAAGAATATGTTCGGATTCTGCCAGGTACATGGCAAAACTGTGCACCATATCAGGAGCTTTTCTTTTTAACTCGTCAGGCGCGATTGTAACCAGTTTTGCCCTTCCAAATCCTTCATCGAAGGCTTCCCAGCATGATGTAGCCTGCATGGATACCCTCTGGGAAGAAGAATAAGCAGCGCATACGATTGTTCGGAATCTCTGGATCTCAAGGTTAGTAGGCGTTGCAGCCAGACCGCAGTGGCAGAAATCCACAAAAAGCCCGCTGTCATAAGTCCTTGGGTTGGTACTTCCGCTGTCACAGGCATAAGTAAGCGGATACGGGTCTTCGCTCTGCGCCATCAGTTCAGTTCTTACAACCCCTCGAAAGAGCCTGTCTATGGCTTTAAGAATGACCTTCCCATCGAGCCTCAGCTCCTCAAGCAAAGAATAGATATCCGCAGCCGTTTTTACCTCTTCAAAATCAAACGAGCGGTCAATCTTTTTTGCAAGCTCCGAGATCTTATGCATATGCACGGGCTCAAGGGTCATGGATAAAAGATACTTTGAGGAGTTTATATATTTGTTGAGTGGAAGGGGAGAAAAGCAGGTACTTTACTGGAAAACAGGTAATAGGAATAAGGAAGTGTACAACTGTTTTTCCATGAAAATCCTCTCAAATTAATGCGCAAAATTTCACTTATTTACCAAAATTTCCACCAAGGTTTATTATTCTCAGTAGTCTGAGGTAAAAATTTCATGGCCATTTTTTTATTTACATCAGTTTTTGGTGCTCCCTAGTTAATCAGTTGACGTTTTTTAGACTCCTGTAATTTAACAACTCTGCAAATTTCCATTTCTTATCAGTAATTCTACACTCTTGTGCAGGTGTTTTCTTTTCCAAAACTCCTTCTTCGTTTTTAATCCTCTGTGATCTCTACAAAAGTTAAAATGAGTACATTAAAGCCTCATTTGGTTGTATAGTCCTTTAACTTTCTTTGAAAATCCTATTGTTTTTCTTGAAATTCTGTTATTATCTTGTCTAAAAGTCAAGTTCTGTCTTTCAAGTAAACTCGTTGATATTTTACTTTGGTCTATATTC
>DATMYS010000457.1:0-3198 GCA_035560835.1 Methanosarcina sp. | reverse complement strand
TATAATAGTCATACATAATATATGATAAGCATAGAGAGTTTATAACGATGTAAACATAAAATTATTCTAATATGAACATGGAAATGGTCTTAAATAAGTTCTGAATAAAGGATTATAAGTTATGAGCTTTGATATCTCGGACGTCAAACAAACTTGAGACAATATTTCAAACCTCAAATATACTTGAAACATTTGTGATATCTCTGACTTGAGACATATTCAGACTGAAATTATAAAGAACTAAGTTAATGAGTAATATATTAGATGTACCTGATATGTCGCAGTCTGTTGATAACCTAAACCTATGACTCCGTACGTATATTCGAGTTTATAAGAGCCAATTTACTATCTATCGTAATTGAATACTGATGCAGGTATGAAATTGACCATTAACAAAAACAGCGCAAAATGGATGCAGCTTCCCAGAGATGTTCTCATCGGGCATGGCGTGCTTGAGGAAATTGGAGACGTCTGCAGGGACCTGAAAATGAAAGGAAATGCGCTGATCGTAACCGGAAGTACTACAAAGGATATTGCAGGCAAGAGAGTCAGTAACCTCATTGAGAGTGCAGGTTGTAGCGCGGAAATGGTTCTGACATGCAAAGCTACTACGGAAGAGGTTGAAAAGGTTATGGAAAAGACCCTTGAAGTAGAGGCTAATTTTCTCATTGGGGTTGGAAGCGGCAGGTCTATTGACCTTGCAAAACTAGCTTCAACCCGGCTTGAACTTCCTTTTATTAGCGTGCCGACGGCAGCGTCTCATGATGGCATTGCATCTTCCCGTGCCTCAATTGTGGATAATGGGAGAAGCACGTCTGTACAGGCCCAGGCTCCTATTGCCGTTATTGCAGACACGGAGATTATTTCATCAGCCCCCTTCCGCTTTCTTGCGTCTGGCTGTGGAGACATAATTTCCAATTATACGGCAGTACTGGACTGGGAACTTGCAAGCAGGCTCAGGAATGAATATTTTGGGGCATATGCTGCAGCCCTCTCCCGTATGGCTGCCCGGGTTATTATAGAGTGTGCGGATTCGATTAAGCCTGAGCACGAGACCTCGGCAAGGCTTGTGGTAAAGGCTCTTGTATCGAACGGGGTTGCAATGAGTATCGCAGGCTCTTCCAGACCTGCTTCAGGCTCGGAACATATGTTCAGCCATGCCCTTGATAAGATAGCTCCAAAACCCGCGCTCCACGGAGAACAATGTGGAGTAGGGACGATTATGATGATGTACCTCCACGGAGGAAACTGGCAGGAAATCAGGGAAGCCTTAAAAAAAATAGGAGCTCCTGTAACTGCCGAAGAAATGAGCATAGAAGATAAATATATAATTGAAGCCCTGTTACATGCACACAGTATTCGCCCGGAACGTTATACAATTCTCGGAAGCGGCCTTAATCCCTCCGCTGCTGAGAAAGTTGCAAGAATCACAAAGGTCATAAATTGAAAAGTTATTCTTATTCCGCTAAAGCCAAGAATGAATGCCTGCTCAAGATACCAGAGTTTAAGGTAGGATTCAATTAAGGAATCCAACAGCCTATGCCCGGTTAAAATAGTCCGGTTAATCTTGGATCATTTAATTTCCAATCAAGCAATCACTTAATTTCCAATCAAGTAATCACTTAAATTTCCAATTAAAGAGTTATCTCAAATCAAATCCGACATCGAGTTTCAAATTATCTCGGAATAAGCTTCAGGTGACCCTGAGAAGTTGGGTCCAGGCGCGAAAAACAAGCTTTGAGTCGCTTGACCACGCCAACAATGACGTTTTCGCTCAAGCCTTTTTTGAAAAGGCTTGCGGTCAAGCCTTTTACAAAAGAGTTGTGACTGCGCCAAAAATTAAGCCTGAGAAATTGGGCACAGGCCCAAAAACTATTAGACGGAAGAGTTAGTATGACAGAAAGCGATACCAAAATAACACTTATCGGATCACGGCTTGCAAGGGAAGGACTGGAATTCATATTTAAAGGTGAGATGCCCGAATGCAAGAAATGCCGGCTGAAAAATACCTGTCTTAACCTTGAACCCGGACGCAGGTATAGAGTAGAAAAAATCAGGAATAAAGATGTCCACGAATGTTTCCTGCATGATAGCGGCGTGCTTGCCGTAGATGTGAGCAAGGCACCTATCCTGACGACGCTGGAGTCGAGAAAAGCAGTCGATGGGGCAAGAATCATGTATGAGCCTCCAAAGTGCGGCAAGAGAGAATGCGAGATTTATGAGACCTGTCACCCTGAGGGGCTATCAAAAGGCGATAAATGCAAAATTGTAGAGGTTCTCGAAAACCTTGATTCCAGGTGCGAAGCCAATTATTCCCTGAAAAAGGTGAAATTGTCCTGGTGAATGTAAACAAACACATTTTAGTAATAGTAAGATTGATTATCAATAAATAAAAAAGGTAAGAAGCGGTGTTATAAGTGCCTGAACAGGAAATGAACCAGGTCCCCCCCTACGAATTTTATACCCAAAAGCGCTGGGAAAACTGGCTCGGACGGGCAAGAGAGAGCGGTTTCCAGATAAAGGAATCAGAAGAAGAAGCTGGAAAGGAAAGTGCCATATTCGTGAATATGGTTGATGATGTTATCCTTGCCTGCCTGAAAGTGACTGCCCGCTTTGATAAGGGTATGCTCTCAAGAGAAAAAGCTCTGGAGATCCTGGCTGAGATCCGGGACATTGTACTTTCAGAGGTCGAGCCAATTTCTGAAGATATCAACCTTATGATTGATTCCATCCAGACCTCTCTTATGGGGGCCGTTGTCGCCTTTGAGTGCTATATTATGGGCGACTATGATGAAGGAGCCGATATTGCAGAGTTTGTAAAATTAGCCATTGAGGCAGAATCCTCGGACAACCTTGAGCTTGCCCTTGATTATACTGCACAATGCGGTGCGCTCGTACTGAAAGGAAAAAGCCTGCCTGAAGAGGTTATGGCCGACCTTCCCTACGGCATTGTCGCAGAATGGCTTGATGGAATTGATTCCATCTCGGCTGCAATGGTAGGAAGCGACAGCTATAAGGAATTTGATGAAGGGGACGAAGAAGACATAGTCTAAGCGATTCCTGCACAAACAAAGGATTCCGTTTCCAATTTTTCAGGAATGCGGAAGCCCTTTGAAAATTTATGAGAAGCAAATTTTGAAATAAACAAACCTAAAGTATTCAATACTCTGCCCGAGAATTAAGTATTAGCTCAAAAAT
>DATMYS010000456.1:0-6673 GCA_035560835.1 Methanosarcina sp. | reverse complement strand
GACAGTTATTCATATATTTACATGGGTTCTGTGTAGCCTATAAAAGTTGAGATCAATTTTCATTATGTTCCAAAACCTGTCGGAAGGTCAAACCCCGTAGACTACACAATACCTATTCTAAAACATTTGCATTAAGGTTGGATTCAATTTTCCTTTATATACACTTTCAGCCACTTATTTGACTTGGAGGTTAAAACATGAAGGATGTCGATCTAGAGGTACCTGGGTTGGGTCAGTTAGCTGGCTGTCTGTTCGCTTAGGCAGGCGCGTTGAAGTGTTAAGCGCCCGCTTTTCTATTTGGATTCACGTTGACGGAAAGACCATTCAGATCTTTATTTTTTGTCGGATTGGCGATTTTCTGTTCTTTTTTCTTTGCGGATTCTTTGTGCTTTCGTTCAGTTTCCTTATGTGTTGGCATTGTTTCACCTTTGTTCTTATCGTTTGTCCTTTATCTTGTCAGTTCGTATAAGCGTGCAAGGTTGTGCTTAAAGCACGTGAGGTTAAACTGGCTAAAACATGTATCCTACGCCTTCTTTCTCGCATGCCTATATGTTCTCTATGCTTTTGCGCATTTTATAGGCACGGCTATCGGCCATAACTGCCGGTATTCTTCGATGGAATAGCTGAGGAAAGCACGCCCACCTTTGACTCGCTGCTGTCAGCTTATGGGCGCGTAACTCCTACGGTTACGAACGCGTGGCTGAAGACCTGGATGTCTGGTCCTCACGCTCTATCCTGCCTGCCACCTAGGCATTCCCGCCTGAGCTGGGGCTTCTTCGTGCTCTCTGAACAAAACGACACTGCCTTATATCCGTAGGTAGGATGGTTAATCGGTGTCTAAATGAATTGTAAACATTTGAATCCGATTAACCCGTGTAGTCCTAGGATTCCTGACATGCCGCGTGATGAGCCGGTTCGTTACTTTTGCAGTTGCGCTAGTCCTTTGCGTGGTCTTGGTGATTCCCATGTGTCAAAGTACTGCTTCAAAGGTTTGAATGCTTACGAAAATTGCACTGTATACAAAGCGGCTAAGAATCCACACGATTGAGTTGGGCTTGCATGCTCCTGGCCTGCTTCAGGGGCTGCCTGCCGCCTTGATGAGAGTATATAGACCCCCAACTCTCACCTGCTCTCTCGACCCGCTTATTGTCAGCTTATCGATACGTGGCTAAATTGCCTTAGAGGATGTCTTAAAATTAAACTTAATCATACAATTGGGGAAGGATTCATGCAATTGAACCGAAAACTGTAGCATTTAATTAAGATATTCGTCGGCAGTCATGATAGTTGCAAACATGCCGTCCAATGCCGCCATGAATGATGCATGAACAGTTTGCGCAGGCAAAATTTCTTCTCCGAACTTAAGATTGCGGGTAGCACAGGCATCAGCTATCAAGGTACATTTAAACCCAAGTTCTTTTGCAGCCCTGACAGTTGTATCTATACACATATGGCTCATTGCTCCGCAGATTATAAGGTCCGTTACTTCCGATTCTTTAAGAACTGATAGGAGTTCGGTCTGTAAAAAACTGTTAGGGAAATGTTTCTCAATGACAGTTTCGTCTGGAAGAGGACTCACGCTCGAATGAATATCCGTTCCCTGAGTCCCGGGTACAAAGAATGTGGCGTCTGATCTTGTAGACATATGCTTGATAAAGAAAACAGGTTTACCAGCAGTATGGAATGCTTTAAGGAGTTCTCCTGCTTTTTTCGCTGCTTCTTCCATGCTGACAAGTTCCATTTTGCCGCCAGGAAAATAGTCGTTTTGGATATCAATAAGAAGAAGGGCCTCTTTCATACAGCTAGTGAGTTTCCAATATTAATATTCCTGGCGGTTTATTCAGACTAAGGGCGTGTCTTAAGATTCAAATCAATTCTACAATTGGTAATTGGAAACGCTTAGTTTAGAACAAGATCATAAATTTTTCTGAAAATTGGGTACATATGACCTTATGTTATCTAAATTTCTGATGGACTCCACCTAATTCTTTATTTCAAATCATGAATTATATCCCGTTTATGCTATTCTTTAATTTTAAGACACGCTCTTAGAGCGTGTCTTAAACAGGACTTACGCGGTTGAACTAAATCAATAGTATCAAACGTTTAACTGTTGAAAATGTAATTTTAAGTTACAGTAGTTAGCATACTTGATTTTGTACTTCATATGCGTTAGTCCGTACTCAACAGAGCTTGGTTGCATAAATCGAAAGATGTGGATATATTTTTCAAGTCTATGTAAGTATTAATTCAAGTTATCTTGTTCTGCTCTATAGTTCTATCACCTTGAAAACATTCTTACAGTAAAATTAATTTTGTAAGCTCTCACGCATCTGCTTCTATCTGCTTCTTCTTCACCGTAACCTTTATGTACGGAATAACGCAATTTAACTTGTCTTAATTTCAATAACGTTTACTTGAGTAGCTCATTAGAGTGGCTTATTAGTTTGCCAAGTAATTCATCAGTTTAATTGAGTAACTCATTCATCTCTACCTGATGTCCTGACGGTGATCCCATGCACATAATGGAAGGCTTTTTACCGACGCCCTGGTGGCAGATCTGGTTTGCAGTATCTATTCCAGTGATACTGTTCGGAATTAATAAGTTGAATAAACTGGTAAAAGAAAAACGTGAGATTTTACCTCTACTGGCTGTCGCAGGTGCGTTTATTTTCGTGCTGTCCTCCCTGAAACTGCCCTCTGTCACAGGAAGCTGTTCTCACCCTACAGGAACCGGCATTGGTGCAATCATGTTTGGACCTGCGATTACTGCAATTCTCTCGACAATTGTGCTTATCTATCAGGCTATTTTCCTCGCCCACGGGGGCCTGACAACTCTTGGAGCAAATGTATTTTCAATGGGTATTGTGGGCCCTATTGTATCATACCTAATATATAAAACAGGAATGAAAGCCAAAATTAATTTTTATCTCGTTATCTTTCTGGCCGCAGCTTTCGGAGACTGGGCTACTTATATGGTGACTTCTACACAGCTTGCCCTGGCATATCCTGCAGGAGGAGTATTGACCTTTGGAGCTTTCCTCAGTTCATTCGGCAAATTTGCTGCAATCTTCGCACTTACTCAGATACCCCTGGCAATTATGGAAGGTGCTGTCAGTGCCCTGCTCTTCAAGTATGTGGTTGAAATGAAAAGTGATATCCTTGTAGAACTGAAGGTACTCGAAGACTCCGTTGTCCGCAAGATCAGGGGGCTTTCTGCATGAGCAGGAAACTGGAATTTATTGTACTGGCTATCCTCATTATTTTTGCAGCACAGTTCATTTACATATCTTCTACCACAGGTGCCAAAT
Organism: Methanosarcina sp.; assembly: GCA_035560835.1. Lineage (GTDB taxonomy): Archaea > Halobacteriota > Methanosarcinia > Methanosarcinales > Methanosarcinaceae > Methanosarcina. Next base: position 3,362 of record DATMYS010000456.1, on the reverse strand, counting down.
ACGGCGGAGCTGACGACAAACCTGAAGGTGTTATTGAGGAAATTACAGGTGGGACTTACAAACCCATTGCAAACCCTATTTGGGAACCTCCAAGCGCAGAAATTGAAAGCCTTCTATTTGCCCTGCAAGCAGCCATAGGTGCAGGGATTCTCGGATACTTCTTTGGCTATTACAGGGCCAAAAAAAACTATGAAAACAAGCTTGGATACAAAGAAAAAAGTAAACCCGACGGCGACAGTCACTCTCTATAATCTCTTCTTCCACCATGTTTGTTTCCTCCCTTAAAGGGAGGAAAGCTTTTATCTTTTGCCTTTTATTTTTAACATTCATTTTTAGTCTCATCCACCAATCCGTGGGGTTACCTATGACCAACATTCTTGATGATTATGCCCTTATGAGCCCTCTAAGGCACCGAAATAACTGGTTGAAACTGGCAATAGTTCTTTTCGGGCTGCTTGTCGGAGTCTCTTCCACATCTCCAGTTCCTCCTCTTTTCATAGCCCTCTGTATGAGCTTTACAACAATTGCTCTAGGCCGAGCTCCCTTAAAAGTATACCTGAAACTTTTGCTCGCACCGGTAGGTTTTGCAGTAGTAGGTATCCTTATAATTGCCTTTTTTTCAGGCTCGGGGCAGGAATTGCTGTCCTTCAAACTTGTGGGGTATCCTCTATCGGTAAGGAAAGATGGGCTTGAGCTTGCCTTGCTGGTACTTGCAAGATCGATAAGCGGAATGTGCTGCCTTTACTTCCTGGCGCTGACAACGCCGATGATCGAGCTTTTTGCAGTGCTTAAAGCTTCCAGGCTTCCTGAAACCTTTATAGAACTCTCCATGTTGATTTACCGCTATATCTTCGTCTTTCTTGACATGGCTCTTTCCATCAAGTATGCCCAGACTGTGAGGCTTGGGTACTCTAGTTTCAAACGATCTATTCATTCACTGGGTATGCTTGCGAGTACCCTTTTCGTCCGCTCCTGGGAACAGGGAGACAAACTCTTTCTTGCCATGAATTCAAGATGTTATGATGGAAAAATGGCTCTTTTCGAAGTGCACAGGCCTGTAGGAACCCCTGAATTGCTTCTTACTTCAGCCTATTTCTTCCTTACTCTTGCACTTCTTTATCTAACAAAAAACGCATCTATTGTCTGAGGTAAAAGGTTATGATTACTCTTGAGGCCAGGGATCTTAAATATGCTTACCCTGACGGAACAGTGGCCGTTCAGGATCTGAATCTTGAGATTAAAAAAGGAAAAAAGGTTGCTTTTGTAGGGCAGAACGGCTCAGGTAAGTCTACACTTTTCCTGCTTTTGAACGGGACGCTTAAACCAGCCCAGGGCAAGGTTCTTTTCCACGGCGTTCCATTAAGGTATGATTCAAAGTCGTTAATGAATATCAGGAAATCCATAGGAATAGTTTTTCAGAATTCCGATGACCAGATTTTTGCTCCCACGGTATACCAGGATGTAGCTTTCGGGCCGGCAAACCTGGGTTATTCAAAAGAAAGGGTTGAGACCTGCGTGCAGCAAGCTCTTGAACAGGTAGGACTCTCTCGCTTGAAGGACAAGCCTCCCCATCACCTCAGCGGGGGGCAGAAAAAACGAGTTGCAATTGCCGGAATTATGGCGATGGAACCTGAAGTGATCATTCTGGACGAACCCCTCTCGAATCTTGACCCTGTGGGGGCAGATGAAATCATGGATTTGCTTAACGAATTTAACCAGTTTGGGAGCACTATCATTATCTCAACGCATGATGTGGACCTGGCATACCGCTGGTCCGATTATGTATTCCTCCTGTCAAACAGCAAAATCATAGGGCAGGGCACACCGGCAGAGGTTTTCAAAGAGCCCGAACTACTCAAAAAAGCTGGACTCCGCCAGCCCACCACCCTTGAGATCTATCACGAAATCGAAAGGAGAGGGCTTGCATATGGCAGGAACTCCCCCAAAACCATACCCGAACTTGTCAATACCTTAAAACCCCTCGATCTTATGTGGGTTGATGTCCCTCCAAGAGTACGGGAAGGGGATAGTCTGAACCTTGGGGTTATGTACGGCGAATATGCAACTCAGTCTCCTTACGAGGCTATTAACGCCACAGTTCTGCATATACATCCAAATGGAAGAGCTATTGTCGAGTTAAAGCGTAAAGGGATCAAAGCCGGTGGAGTCCTGATTTATGATACTGACAACTATTCCCTGACAGAACTGAAAGAAATCCTTAAGGAAGGAGAAATCGTCTTTGTCGGAGCAATGGGCAAGAAAAGTAAAATCCTTGCCGAGCAGGATGGAGTCCGGCTGGACGTTTCCTCAGGGGTCATAGACAAATCTATCCTGATGGCGCTTTGTGGAAAACGATGTCTTATCCTTACGGCTGGCGGGATGGTTGACCATGCTTTCAAGAGGATAAAGGAATATGTGGAAACAAGTGGGATAGAGTTTACAGTTGGAGTGATTAACCGGGAAGAAGGCTGCGTGTGGCTTGAAGAGATTGAGGACAACCCTGAAACGCTAAAAATCTAATTTTTTTCTTCTTTTCTCCTTCTTTTCTCCTTCTTTTCCTGGATTTCACTATTTCACTATAGCACTTTTGAGTATATTGTGATCTATGGAATAATTTAAAAATTCATTTTTTTACACCAGATAGCCAGGTTAAGGAATAGATTCATAATCTCTTAGCTCCAACATTGCTTACAAGAGCAAATGATTAGATCATTTGAAAGCCTGGAATTTTCCAGCCAGAAAAAGACGATCTGTCCTTTGTGAATGCTCTATTTCAGTGGGGAGGTTTGAGAAAGATGCATAAAATGAATAAGATGCTTGCGGATAATTTATGCTTTCCGTCTAAACTGCTAACGATTATAGGGGCTATTAACTGGGGTTTTGTAGGGCTCCTGAACTTTGACCTGGTAGCGGCTATATTTGGGAAGAAATCCTTTATCTCGCGGCTAGTCTACACTCTTGTGGGTCTGGCTGGAGTCTACATGGTGATTAAATACAAGGCAAAGTATTTAGCAAAGCACGGGGAGAAAAAGGGCGAGCGCCAATATAGCGGTAAGCAATACAGTTGGAGTGGCATTCAATAAAATATGGGAACTGCTTTCTCAATCGAATTTGCTTAGAATGTGTCCTTAAATATTATCTTGAAGAAGATGCCAAAACAGTTCATATTACCAATTGGTTAAAATTCTATTTATTCCTTTCTTTTTTAATTGATTGTCAAAGTTTTTGTGTTAGTATATAAATAAAGCCAGGATTCTGCAGGTTTAGAACTCTACAAAAAAATAAAAATAAGCTTTGGGTCTATTTTCTGTTTCTGCCTTCTGAGTTAATATTTACTTTTGAAAAATAAGCTCAAATACAAC